>JAYRPK010000021.1:0-4015 GCA_041911195.1 Novosphingobium sp.
ACTGGCTTGCCGCCGCGTTCGAGCCCGGCATAGAGCAACTGGCCGGTTTCGCTCTCGCCCGAAGCCGAACGCTTGTAGGCGACGATGAAATCGAACGTGTCAGTCGGCGCAACATCGTCGTCGAGGCTCAGGTGCCCGTCGAGCGTCTGGAGATACTGCTGGATCGCACGGACCGGCGCGCCGGCGGCGCGGGCCGAGCGATAGAGGCTGGAACCGACCGTGCCGGTAATGCGCAGCGGCGTCGTATCGACTGCGATCGGCCGTGCGGCTAGCGTCAGGGCCCCGCCCTGCCGCGCCAGCGCGAGATCGAGATCGAAGCGCGCGCGGAAGGCCAGCCGGTCAAGCGGGCGCGGTTCGCCGCTGGCCGCGCGTTGGCCAAGCGTCAGGTCGAAACGCGTGCCGGGGCCGATATCTCCCAGGGCCACTTTCGCGGCGACCAACTCGCTGGCGCGTGCGGCATCGCCGGGGCCGACGCCCGCGCGCTGGAGCATGCGCACGAAGCTGTCGCCTTCGCCCAGAGTCGCCACCATGCGGATGTTCGGGCGTTCGGGCGCGTTGGCGATGGCGATCACCGCGCGGGTAGGCGCCATGTGGCGGCCGCTGTCGCTGCCTTGCGCCAGCGGCATGATCATCTGGCTGCGGAATTCGTCGCGCATCGAGGCGTCGCCGGGAATCGCGGTTGCCGCCTCCACCGCGCTGAAATCGGGCCAGAACGACAGCGCGACCACGCCCAGCGTGACCATGGTGCCGAAACCCTTGAACCAGCGCGCGCTGCCGATGTTCTCGGCAAGGTCGTGGCCGATGTCGAGCCTTTGCCAGCGGTTTTCGATATGGCGCTTCCAGCGCGAGAGCCTTGAATCGGGGCCTGCGGGGGCCAATTCCGCCAATACCAGTTCAAGCGCGGGCGTCTGCGGAATGGCAATCGCACCCGCAGCAGGCAAGGCCTTGCCGAAGCTTACGCCAGATTTCATCCGGTCGCCTGTTCCGAACACTTGGGTTCCGCCCCTTGTTGCCCAGCGACAAAAGCTTGCCGCACTTGCCGAAGGGCTCTGCACCGTCAGGGTTAATATTGCTCTAATAGTCCGTTTCGAAATTGCCACCGCCCACCCCGCTCCCCCGGCCCAACCACCCATTGATGATACCCTGTGGGTGGTTGGGCCGGGGGAGCGGGGTGGGCGGTGGCCCGAAACTCGCTCTTCCACGAGTTTCGAATCAGACTCTAATTCCCACGCTTTTTCCCCGCGCCGCTTGCGGGCTGCGGGTGCAGGTGCCAGATTGGGTTTGCGATGGCCCAGCATTCCCAGCCCCGCGCCAGTGCCGACAGCCGTGTCAAGGCGGTGCTCGGCCCGACCAATACCGGCAAGACCCATCTCGCCATCGAGCGGCTCTGCGCCCATTCTTCGGGCGCGATCGGCTTTCCGCTGCGCCTGCTGGCGCGCGAGGTCTATGACCGGGTCTGCGCGATCAAGGGCGAAGCCCGCGTGGCGCTGATCACCGGCGAGGAGCGGATCGAGCCGAGGGACGCCCGCTGGCTGCTGTGCACGGCCGAAGCCATGCCGGTGCTGAGCGGGCGGCCGGGCAGGAAAGCCGAAGGTCCGCTGCAGGGCGATCTCGCCTTCGTCGCGCTCGACGAGGCGCAACTGGCGGCCGACCGCGAGCGCGGGCATGTCTTCACCGACCGGCTGCTCAACGCCCGCGGTCGCGAAGAGACCATGATCCTGGGTTCGGCCACTATGGAGCCCCTGGTCAAGGCGCTGATCCCTGAGGCCGAAGTGGTCACCCGTCCGCGCTTTTCCACCCTGTCGCACGCCGGTGCGCGCAAGCTGTCGCGCATTCCGCCCAGAAGCGCCATCGTCGCCTTCTCCGCCGAGCAGGTCTACGCCATTGCCGAGATGCTGCGGCGCTTTCGTGGCGGCGCGGCGGTAGTGATGGGCGCGCTTTCGCCGCAGACACGCAATGCGCAGGTAGCATTATACCAGTCGGGCGAAGTCGACTACCTCGTCGCCACTGACGCGATCGGCATGGGGCTCAATCTCGATATCGATCATGTCGCCTTCGCCGGCCTGTCCAAGTTTGACGGCGTGCGACAGCGGCGATTGACCACCAGCGAAATGGCCCAGATCGCCGGGCGCGCCGGGCGGCACCAGCGCGACGGCACTTTCGGCACCCTGGCGGGCGCAAATGGGAATAGGGGGGGCAGCCATGACGCCGCTTTCACCGACGAGGAAGTCTATGCCATCGAGGAACACCGCTTCCCGCCGCTGACTCGCCTGTTCTGGCGCGAGGCCGAGCCGCGTTTCGACGACCTGGCCACGCTGATCGGCGATCTCGAGGCTCCGCCCAGCCGCCTCGAACTGGTACCCGCCCCCGAAGCGATCGACCTGCAAGTGCTCAAGCGCCTGGCAGACGATGCCGAAGTGGAACGGACATTGCGCGGGGCCAAAACGATCGAGCGTTTCTGGCAGGCCTGCAGCCTGCCCGATTTCCGCCAGCAGGGCGCGGAAGTGCACGCGCGTTTCGTCGCCCGGCTGTGGCAGGACCTGCGCCATGGCACGTTGGGCGCGGACTATGTCGCCCAGGCAATTGCCGCGCTCGACAATCCTTCGGGCGACATCGACACGCTGCAGCACCGCATCGCCTCGGTCCGCAGCTGGTCCTATATCGCCCAGCGGCCCGACTGGATGCTGGCGCGCGACGAGATGGCCGCAAGGGCGCGCGCGGTCGAGGCGCGGCTGTCGGACGCGCTGCATGCGCGGCTGACCGAACGCTTCGTCAACCGGCGCACCGCCGTGCTGATGAAAAAGCTGGGCGGCGATGCCGGCCTGCTGCCGGTGCGGATCGACGAGGACGAAGTGCTGGTCGATGGCGAGCACATCGGCACGCTCGAGGGCTTTCGCTTCAAGGTCGATCCGCTGGCCCGCCATGCCGACCGCAAGCTGCTGCTGGCGGCGGCCGAACGGCACTTGCCGGCTCTCCTTGCCGAGCGGGCCGATGCGCTGGTGCTGGGTCTGGAACGTGGCGAAGCGTCATTGGCTTTGGAGGATGGCGACATCGTCTGGCAGGGGGTCAAGCTTGCCCGCCTCGCTCGCGGCCGCTCGGTGCTGGCCCCGCAGGTTCAACTCGATGCCGCCATTGACGCCCTGCCCGCACCGCAACGCCAGCGGCTGATGGCGGCGATAGAGGCCTGGCTGGAGCAATGGCTCGCGCCCCTCGCGCCGCTGCGCAAGCTGGAGGCGGCCAGCCGCAGCCCCGAACATGGCGCGGAACTGCGCGCGCTGCTGATCCGGCTGGTTGAGGCGGGCGGCATGATGAGCCGGGGCGATTCGGGGCTCGAACTGCTCGACAAGAGCCGGCGGCAGGTGCTCGCCCGAATCGGCGTGCGCGTCGGCGCGCTCGACATTTTCGTGCCGGAGATGCTGCGGGTTCCGACGCTTGCCCTGTGGCGCGAACTGGCCGCGCTGCAAGGCCAAAGGATCGCGCCGCCACTGCCGCAGATGCCGCCGGTCGCGGCGATCGCCGGGCGCGGCGGACCGCCAGGCTATCGCCGCTTTGGCAAGCAGTGGCTGCGCCTCGACATGGCGGAAAAGTTGCTGCGCGAGGCCCACGGCATTCGCATGGCGGCGCAAGGCCGGGCCTTCGCGCTCGATCCCGCCAAGGCCGTGTCGATGGGGCTGACGACCGCGACCTATGCCGAATTGCTGCGCCAGGGCGGGTTCCAGCCGCGCATGCCCAGGCCACTCGCCGAGGGCGCGCACGGACCGCCCGCGCCGCTGACCTGGCGCTGGCGCCCGCCGCGCCGCGCAATGGCCCCGGCCAAGCCGCAAGCGCCGCGCGCCGAGGGCGCCTTTGCCGCGCTGGCGGAGCTGGTGCGCTGATGCGGATCGACAAATTGCTCTGGTACCTGCGCCTCGCCAAGACCCGCAATGTGGCGCAGGCCATGGCCGAGGCCGGCCATATCCGGCTCAACGGCCGGCGGATCGAGCGCTCGCACCAGAAGGTAAGCGTAGGCGACACA
>JAYRPK010000022.1:0-8288 GCA_041911195.1 Novosphingobium sp.
AGAAGGTGCAGGCATGATCGCAGCCGTTCTGCACCTGCACGAAGGCGCGGGTGTGGCTGGGGCTGGGGGCCGTGGCTCCAGCGGTGGCAGGTGCGTTCCAGGCGCGAGGGTCCAGCTTGGCCAGGTTGCCCACCAGCCCATCGACTTCCGGCATGGCGGCGAGCATGTCGCGCTCCACTTCGGCGGCGCAGCCGGTCACCAGCAGGCGCGCGTCAGGCCGGGCCAGCCTCGCGCGGCGGATCGCCTGGCGGGTCTGGCGAACGGCTTCGCCGGTCACCGCGCAGCTATTGATCACGGTGAGATCGCCCGCTCCGGACAGGAGTCCGCGCAATTGCTCGCTCTCCGACAGGTTGAGCCGGCAGCCGAGCGAGATCACTTCCAGGCTCACGCGCCGAAATCCGCCGATTCGAAAGTGCCGCGAAAGCTCTCGGTGGCAGGGCCGGTCATCAGGACGTGGTTGTCGGCGAGCCATTCGATCCGAAGGTCGCCGCCGGTCAGCGACACCGTCACCGCCCGATCGGTGAGCCCGCGCCGCATTGCGGCAATCGCCGTGGCGCAGGCGCCGGTGCCGCAGGCACGGGTTTCGCCGGCGCCGCGCTCCCACACCCGAAGGCGGATCGCATCGCGCGCGACGACTGTGGCGACATTGACGTTGACCCGTTCGGGAAACAGCGGGTCGTGCTCGATCTCCGGGCCCAGCCGGGCAAGGTCGATCGCGCCATTGTCGGCCACGAAGAACACTGCGTGCGGATTGCCGACATTGACGGCGGCGGGGCCTTCCAAATCATCCCAGCCGACCGGCATGGCCAGCGTATCCATGGCATAGGCAAGGGGAATGGCGTTCCAGTCGAAGCGCGGCTCGCCCATGTCGACGGCGATGCCGCCATCGGCTGGGCTTGCCTGCAACAGCCCGCCCAAGGTCTCGATCCTGGCCGGGCCGCCGTGTAGCAGGCCGACGGCGCGGGTGGCATTGCCGCAGGCCTCCACTTCGCCGCCGTCATGGTTGAAAATGCGCATGCGGAAATCGGCGAGTTCGGACGGTTCGATCAGTATGAGCTGGTCGCAGCCGATCCCGGTCTTGCGGTCGGCCAGCGCGGCGGCGAGGCGCGCATCGATCACGGGGATCGTCTGCTCGCGGGCATCGAGCACGACGAAGTCGTTGCCCAGGCCATGCATCTTGACGAACGGAACGCGCATGGCCGCGCCCTAGGCGCTGGCCCGGCTTGCGTCCAGTCTTGCGGGAAGTGTCAGGCGGCAGCCTTGCTCTTGCGCCTGGCAGGGCTTGCGCGCCGGGCAGGGGCCTTGCCGTCATCCTGCAGCAGATTCAGCTTGGCCAGCCGCGCCTCGGTCGCCTCGGCCGGTTCGGGCTTGCCGTAGAGATAGCCCTGGCCGCGGAATTCGCCGAAGTCCTTGAGCCGCGAGAGGATGTCCGGATTCTCGATGCCTTCCGCCGTGATCGGCAAGCCCAGGCCCTGGCCAAGCGACGTGATCGCGCGGACGATCGTCTCGCTGTCGTTGTTCTCGGCAAGATTGGTGACGAAGCTGCGGTCGATCTTGATCGAATCGAAAGGCAGCGAGCGCAATTGCCCGATCGAGCTGTAGCCGGTGCCGAAATCGTCGAGCGTGATGCGCACGCCCTGGTTCTTGAGGCTGGCGATCAGGGTGCGCACGACGCCGACATTTTCGTGCAGGCAGCTTTCGGTGATCTCGATTTCCAGCCGCTTGGGCGGGAAATTGGCCTCGATCAGCAGCTTGAGCAGTTTCTGGGCGAACCATGGATCGCGCAACTGGATCGGCGAGATGTTGACCGACAGCGTCAGGTCCGGATCCCAGGCCTTGGCGTCGTTCAGCGCCTTGGCGATCAGCTGTTGCGAAAGTTCGCTGATCGCGCCGATGTCTTCGGCAACAGGGATGAACACTTCGGGGCTGACGAGGCCGAAGCTGGGCGAATTCCAGCGGGCCAGCATTTCGAAGCCAACCAGCTTGCCGGTCTTGAGATCGATCTGCTGCTCGTAGAACGGCACGAATTCGCCATTGGCCAGGCCTTGGCGGATGCCGGTCTCGATCTCGCGGCGAAAGCGCAGCTCGCTTTCCATTGAAGCCTCGAACCAGAAGTAGCGGTTCCGGCCCTGCTTCTTGGCGTGATACATGGCGATGTCGGCGGCGTGGTGCAGCGAATGGGCCAGCGTCCGGCCGGTCTCGAGCACCGGGGCGAAGTGACTGCCGGCGATGCCGATGGAGATGGTCGCCTCGACGCTGGATCCACCCGCTTCCACCGGCGCGGCGATCGATTCGATCAGCGATGCGGTCAACTGGTCGATGCGAGCGGGGTGGTTGCCGGGATAGGGCACCAGGCAGGCGAATTCGTCGCCGCCGATGCGTGCGGCCATGCCGCCCTTGGGCAGTAGGGCGGCAATGCGTCGGGCGCATTCCTGCAGAACCGCATCGCCAATGCCGTGGCCGTGAAAATCGTTGATATGCTTGAAATTATCAAGGTCGATCATCAGGTAGGCGAGCGATTCGCCGCGTCGCTCGCATTGCTCGAACAGGCCTTGCACCGCCTCGTCCAGCGAGCGGCGGTTGAGAAAGCCGGTCAGATGGTCGATTTCCGCCAGCCGCAGGGCTTCCGCCTCGGCGCTGCGGTGGTGATGGATGGCATGGGTCATCTGGCGATAGCGGCGCATGCCCAGCATGATCAGCGCGACATTGAGCAGCAGGGCGGCAACCATAAGGCTGTCCGGCTCGACGCCGCCGGCAAGCGAACGCACCACTTGCGAGATGGCCTGGCCGCCGGTGCCGACGAACATGATGATTGCAGCCGCGGCAATGCCCAGCGCCATGGTGTCGCGTTCGCGGCTTTCCGGCCGCGCACTGCCGCCTGCTTCGTCCTGATGTGTCTTGCCGCCCAATTCGACTAGCCCCAAATCGTCGATCCGCGGGCTTATGCGGGAAGGGAATCAAATATTCGGTTAATTCCCGATCGGCCAATAATCTGCCGGCGATTCCTGGCCCGCCTATCGGCAAATATTACCTCTTCAAGCCGATTTCACGCAGCCGTTCCTGCAAATAGTCATCGGCTGTAATTGAGACCGGATAGCGATCCGGATTTTCGGCGGAAATGCATTGCGGCAGTGTCACAAAAGGAAAATCGCTGCGCAGGTGCAGGAAGAACGGCATCGAATAGCGGCTGTAGCCCGCCCGTTCGCCTTGCGGATTGCGCACGCGGTGGGTGGTCGAAGGCAGCACGTGGTTGGTCAGGCGTTGCAGCATGTCGCCGATGTTGATCACCAGCGCGCCTTCGGGCGGCTTGACGCCAAGCCAGCTCCCATCCTTGCCAAGTAGTTCCAGGCCCGTCTCCTCGGCGCCGAGCAGCAGGGTGATGAGGTTGATATCCTCGTGCGCCCCGGCCCGGATGGCGCCACCCTCGGCCGCGGCGACCGGGGGGTAGTGCAACAGGCGCAGGACCGAATTGCCGTCTTCGATCGCCGGATCGAACCAATTTTCGGCCAGCCCCAGGTAGACGGCGATGCGCGACAGGATGAAGGCGCCCGCCCGGTCGAACTCGGCATAGAGCGCTTCGAAGGTCTCGCGAAAATGCGCGGGGCGCGCCGGCCAGACATTGGGCGGCATCGATGCGGCGAGGGGATGGCCCGCTGGCAGATCGCGCCCGACATGCCAGAATTCCTTGAGGTCGTGCGCCACGGCCCCCTTGGCGACTTCGGTGCCGAACGGGGTATAGCCGCGCGCGCCGGCCAGCTTTTCGTCGAAATAGCCGCGCTTTTCCGCCTCCGGCAGTTCGAAGAATGCGCGGGTCAGCTCCCAGGCGCGCGCGATCAGGGCCGGATCGATGCCATGGTCGCACACCATGGCGAAACCGAACTGGCGGAAGCTGCCGCCCAGGTCCTGGGCGAGTCGGGCGGGATCGGCCTGAAGAGAAAGCACTGGAAGAGTCTTGAGCGGCATCTGGCGGCGTCTCCGGCGAGGCGTTATCGCAATCAGCCTACCGCCTATCCGGAGCCGATGCATGAGCAAAATCAAATCGCCCAAACGTTATTGGCTGATGAAGTCGGAACCCGATTGCTACAGTTGGGACGATCTCGTGGCGGAAGGCGAGGGCACCTGGGACGGCGTGCGCAACTATCGCGCGCGCAACAACCTGGCGGCCATGCAGAAGGGCGACGAGGCTTTCTTCTATCACTCCAACATCGGGCTGGAGGTGGTCGGGGTGATGAAGATCAGCCAGGGCGGCCTGCCTGATCCCACCGACGAGACCGGCCGTTGGGCGGCGGTGAAGGTCAAGCCGGTCAGGAAGCTCAAGCGGCCGGTCACGCTGAAAGAGATCAAGGCCGATCCGGAGCTGGCCAATACCGAGCTCATCACCATGTTCCGCCTGTCAGTCTGCGAAGTGACGCCGCAGGAGTGGGAGCGCATCCTTATGCTGTCCAAGCAGGGTTAATGTCCCGGCTTGGGAAAGGGGACAAAATCCGCGAGGTTCCGGCTTTCCCGATGGTGAAGAATTTCTTAATCCGGCGCCATGAGACGCGCACTGGTATTGACCGACGAACGCAGGCGGCACCCCTTTCTGGCCAGCCTGCCGCAACATGTCCGCACTTCGGCACGGGAGGAAAACGCCAGCCCGTCCTGGCGGCCTTCCCGCAGTGACCTCAGGCAGGCGGCATCGACCTATGTCGCGGGGTTCGTCGCGGTCAGCCTCTACATCGCCTGAGATTCATGGCCTGATATTCAGGGGATTCGGGCCTCCACCTCGGCCCGGTAGAGCACGTGGCCTAGCCAGGCCGAGATCACGCACATCGCCGCGCTGAGCAGTAGCTGCTCCTGGATGCGCAGTCCGGCCGCGGCCAGACCCATCGATATGGCCGCGCCGATCACCATGGCGAAGGAATTGACGATGTTGTTCGCCGCGATCGTCCGCGCGGTCTGCGACTTGTCGACGAAAGTGGTGAGGAAGGCATAGAGCGGCACCACGAACATGCCGCCCGAAATGGCGATGCCCAGCAGCGTCAGCATCAGCGGAATGGCATAGGGCTGGGCGACGAAATCGGCGGTATCGTTCAAGGAGTTCGCGCCGCCATCGGTCCAGTAGCGGCACACCAGATAGAACAGCGCGACGAAGATCCCCATGAAGATCACCGAGGGCGAGGACCAGCGGGCCGAAACCTTGCCGCGCAGCATGGCGCTGATCGTCATCGAGCCGATCGCGACGCCGACCGAGAAGATCACCAGGAACAGGCTGGCGACCTGCTTGCTGGCGTGCAGCACGTTCTTGGCGAGCGGCGGGAACTGGATGAACAGCACCGATCCGATCGTCCAGAAAAAGCTGATCGCCATGATCGCCAGGAACACACGGCGATCGTGCATGGTGTTGCGCACAAGGTTGTATGACGCCCGGAACAGGTTGAAATCGAGCGGCTCGGGATCGTGGAGCGGTGGCGCCGGCGGCACCTGCCGCCCGGAGACATAGCCGATCAGCGCCACCAGCAGGCACATGACCGCAGCCGTTGCGGCATCGATCCAGCCAGCCAGGATCGTGCCTGCCAGGATGGCGATATAGGTTCCCGCCTCGACCATGCCGGTGCCCGCCAGCACTTCCTCGCTCTTCAGGTGCTGGGGCAGGATGGCGTACTTGATCGGGCCGAAGAAAGTGGAATGCACGCCCATGCAGAACAGCGCCAGCATCATCAGCGGAATGGCAAGGCCGGTGACGGCAATGCCTTTCCAGGCCAGCAACAGCCCGGCCGCGCCCACCAGCATGATCAGGATTTCGCAGAACTTGACGATCCGGATGATCCCGGCCTTGTCGCGCAGGTCCGCCAGTTGCCCTGAAAGCGCCGACAGGGCGACGAAGGGGATCACTACCAAGGCCGTGGCCACGGCGCTGAACTTGGCTTCCTCGGCCTCGGAATTGTAGACGCTGTAGACCACGAACAGCACCATGGCGTTCTTGAACAGGTTGTCGTTGAAAGCGCCGAGCAACTGCGTGATGAACAGCGGCAGGAAGCGGCGCGAACGCACCAAATGCGTCGATGTCGTCATGTCCCCGCTTCAGGCAGCTTCACCCCGGGGCGCACCCTAGCGGCAAAGAAGCTGCTAACAAGCCCCACAGCCCCACTTTTTCCCAACCAGCATCCGGGTTATGCCAGAAGCCGCCATGTTGACCTTGCCCAATATCCTGACCCTGTCGCGGATCGTCACGGTCCCGGTTCTGGTGGCGCTCTTGTGGTGGCCGAACTGGGAGCTGGGCTATGGCCTGGCCTTCTGCGTCT
Organism: Novosphingobium sp.; assembly: GCA_041911195.1. Taxonomy (GTDB): domain Bacteria; phylum Pseudomonadota; class Alphaproteobacteria; order Sphingomonadales; family Sphingomonadaceae; genus Novosphingobium. Next base: position 6,285 of record JAYRPK010000022.1, read on the forward strand.
ACAGCCTGATGGGTGTGACCGACTATTTCGACGGCTATCTCGCCCGCGCGCAGGGCACCGTGTCGAAGCTGGGCGTGTTCCTCGATCCGATCGCCGACAAGATCATGATCGCCGCGGTGATCCTGGTGCTGACCGCGCAAGGCGTGCTGACCGGGCCCTATGTCGGCGACATGCATGTCATCGCCGGGCTGATCATCCTGATTCGCGAATTCGCGGTTTCCGGGCTGCGCGAGTTCCTGGGCGGCCTCAGGATTTCGGTCCCCGTCAGCCATCTGGCCAAGTGGAAGACGACGCTGCAGATCATCGCGCTGGGCTCGCTGATCCTGGGCAAGGCGCTGCCGGGCTGGAACATGGTCGTGTTCGGCTTTGCCGGCAATGTGCCGCATACCGTCGGACTGATCACACTGTGGGGCGCGGCGGGGCTGACCCTGGTGACTGGGTGGGATTATCTGCGGGTCGGCCTCAAACACATGGACTAGGTTGTATCGCGCTGCGCGCCGCGCGCAGCCGGCGGCATAGGCCCCACGCCCTCATTTATCGTTTGCCACCCGCTGCGCGATGCCTATCAGGCAAGCGCCGCCTGCGTCCCGCTCTTGGTGGAACGCGGCCTGAAACAGCATTCCTCAAGAGGTTTGAATGAAAGTCGAGCATGTAAAGCCCCTGGTCGGCAGCGTCGTCACCTTGGACCGGAACGATTTCCTCTCCGGGCGCCACGCCGAGGAAATCCGCAAGCTGCTGGTCGATCGCAGCGCCCTGGTGTTTCCAGGCATGTTCCTGAGCGACGAGGAGCAGCTGCAGTTCGCCCGCACCATCGGCGAAGTTCACCTGGTCGGCGGCAACCAGGAACTGCAGAACATCTCGATGGACCCGGCGATCAACCCGGTGGCCGATTACACCCGCGGTGCCTTCTACTGGCACATCGACGGCGCCAACGATCCCATCCCGGCCAAGGCGACCATGCTTTCCGCGCGGACCCTGCCGGCGACAGGGGAGGGCGGCGGCACTTCGGTGGCCAACACCTATGCAGCCTATGCCGGCCTGCCCGAAAGCCGCAAGCAGGAGCTGGAAGGCATCAAGGTGCGCCACGCCCTCGAAGCCTCGCAGCGCTTCATCAACCCGGCGCCCTCGCTGGCCGAGCTCAAGCGCTGGCGCACTCACCCGGTGCAGACCCACCCGCTGGTCTGGCACCACCGCCACGGCCGCGCCTCGCTCTTGCTGGGCAACACCTGCCACTATGTCGAGGACATGGAGCTGGCCGAAGGTAACCTGTTGCTGTGCGAGCTGATGGATTGGTCGACGCAGGACCAGTACGTCTGCACGCATACGTGGAGCGAGGGCGATTTCCTGATTTTCGACAACACCGGCACCATGCACCGCGCGGAATGGTATCCGCTCGACAGCAAGCGGCTGATGCGCCGCACGACGCTGGTGGGCGAGGAGCCGGTGACGGTAGCGTGAACGGGCTGGGTGGTTTGAAAGCCCAGGGCCCTTGGTCCCTACACCAAGTAAACGGAGCGGCCATGTGACTACAGCCCCGCAACTCGAAGTGCTTCCGGGCGATAAGGTCAGCTCCGTCCGTGGCTTCTGCCGGGTCTGCATCGTGGGTTGCGGTGTGATCGTGAACGTTGACCGGGCGAAAGGCCAGGTGATCAAGATCAACGGTGATTTCGATCACCCGCTGACGAAGGGCTACACCTGCCCGAAAGGCAGGCTGCTGGGCCAGGTCCATCATGGTCCAGATGCGATCGTCCGGCCGATGATCCGAAAAAGCGGTGAGCTTGTCGCCGTGAGCTGGAATGAATGTCTCGACGATCTGGCTGCCAGTCTTCGCAAGGTGATCGACACCTATGGGGCGCAATCCGTTGCCTTCTATTACGGCGGTGGATTGGGTCTCGATGCATCGGCGCGTGCCATGTCCGATGTCCTGTTCGATGGCCTGGGCAAGCCACCCAAGTTCACGACACTGACAATCGACACTACGGCGAAGTGCGTGATGAACAGCCT
>JAYRPK010000023.1:0-2815 GCA_041911195.1 Novosphingobium sp.
GGCCGCTTCCTCGCTGGCCGGGGTGATAATCGGCATTTGCCGGATCACCACCTTGAGGTCCGGATTGGCGGCGATCAGCGCGGCAACCTCGGCCTCGCTCTGGCGGCAATAGCCGCAGGCGAAATCCATGAATTCCACCAAAGTCACCTTGCCCTCGGGATTGCCAAGCACCGCGCCGGGGAAAGGCCGCTCGACATCGTCCTGAACGCCGGCGAGCTGCTTGGCGTTTTCGCGCTGCTGCAGGCGCTCCATGGCCTCGGGAAGGACTTCGGGATGCTCGAGCAAATAGTCGCGGACGATCTGCCCGGATGCGCCCCCGCCGCGCCATGACTGGATGCCCCAGGAGGCTAGGCCGCCCAGCAGCGCTGCGGCGAAACAGGCCAGGGGCATGGCCCACCGGCGCGAATTCGAAGTGGTGTCGGTCATTCCTGGCGGCCTATCTGCGTTTTCGCTGCCGTTCAATCGCCGTGCGCGCCTGCATGGCGATATCCTGCGCCCGCAGCCAGTCGGGTGAGCCCTTGGGCAGGCCGGCTTCGGCCGCCTCGGCGCTGGCCAGGGCCGCGGGCATTTGCATTTCCATCGCCTGCTGCTCGGCGCTGGCCAGCCGCGCGCGGGGCATGTCGCCATTGGCGGCATAGACCACGCCCAGCTGGTACCAGGCGAACGGGTTTTCCCGGTCGCGTGCCACGGCCGCTTTCAGCACCCGCTGCGCCTCGGCATAATTCGCCTGGTCTTCGGTGGCGATCAGCGCGTGGCCGAAGGTGGTGGCGATCAGCGGCTGGTTGCCGGTCAGCTCGGTGGCATGGCGCAGGAACGGCAGCGCTTCCCCGGGCTTTCCCGCCTCGAGCAGGATCTGGCCCTTGAGTTCGAGGAAATAGGGATCGGCGGGCGCATCGCGCAGCAGGGCATCGGCCTCGACCATAGCCTTGTCGAGATGCGCGTCCTTGTGCCAGGCATAGGCGCGGGCATAGCGCGCCGGCACGGAATTGTCGGTCAGCGGATAGGCGACGAGCGTGTCCTTGGGATCGGCCAGATAGCCATAAAGCTTGGCCCGCACCCGCAGGAACCGCGCCTGAAGCGCGGGATCGCCCGGCTTGTTCCAGGCCGGATCCTTCGAATAGCTGTCTTCCAGCGTGGCGATTCGGTCGGCGGTGATCGGGTGGGTGCTGTAGAATTCGTCGTCGGCATCGCGCTGGATGCCATGGCGGTGTTCCATGTTCTCCAGCTTCTTGAAGAAATCGATCGAGCCGCGCCCCGAAATGCCGGCCTTCGACAAAAACTGCATGCCGGCGGCATCGGCGGTGGCTTCCTGCGCGCGGCTGAAAGCCAGGTATTTGCCCATGGCGGCCTGCTGGCCCGCCATGATAACCGCCATGGCCGCTTCGCCCCCGCCCGCAGCCGCCGCCGCCGCGCCCAGCAGCAGCGATAGCAGGCTGATGCCTTGCGCCGCCTTGCCACCGCCGTTGCCGATCGCATGGCCGCCGGTGATGTGCCCCACTTCGTGCGCGATCACGCCCTGCACTTCGCCGGCGGAACTGGCCGTGTTGATCAGCCCCGAATGGATATAGACCGCCTGCCCGCCGGCGACGAAGGCGTTGACGTTGGGATCGTTGATCAGGACCATGTCGACATTGCGCGGATCGAGGCCCGAGGCCGCGACGATCGGCCGGGCCATGTCCTGCAGCAGGGCCTCGGTTTCCGCATCGCGCAGGATCGATTGCGCCACAGCCGGCTGGCTGGCGAACAGGGCAATGGCGAACAGCGCGGCCATGCGCGCAAACCGGCGTAACATGGCCAAGCCAAGCACAAGCATGCCTGAACCGGCGCTGAAGCGGCTTTCGCTTTGGGACATCCCGCGCCGAATACCGCGCGGGCCGCGATCAGGCCAGCAACTTGCGCGCGGCTTTCTCGAACAGGGGAATGTCGCCCTTGACCTCGCCCAGCAGGACGACCTGGCCATTGGGCAGGCGCCTGGCCACCAGCAGGGCGAATTCGTCGCCTTCGGCCGGCACTTCGGCAATCGGACAATGTTCAAGCTTGCGCAACTTGCGCATCAGGCTCTTGCGCGGGGTTTCGCGCAAGGTGGCCGGCTTGCCGCTTTCCTCGCGCCTGAGCTGGCGCTCGACGGCGACCACGCCCTTGAGGCCGCCCGGCGCATTGGCCAGCAGCCCGGCAAGCTCGCCGCGAGCGATCTGGTGCCGGCGGGCATGGCCCAGCGCGGAAGCATATTCGGCAAGCCTGGTCTTGTCGTAGGCAGCGCCGAAAACCAGCTTGACCACTGGCGTCATCGGCGCGCGTTCCTGGGTGGCGATGCCTGCATCGGCGAGCATTTCGGTGAAAGCTTCGGGTTCCGCCTCGGCCGCAAGCGCGAAGTCGTAGGCCCGCGATATCGCGGCATAGAGTGCCTGGCGCGAACGGTCCTCGCTGCCCTGCGCCGCCTGGGCCTGTTCGCGCGCCGCAGCCAGCAGATCGGCCAGCTCCATGTCATCTGCCTCGGGCAGGACAGGCGCCGGCTCCTCGGCGTAGACCGCCAGGTCGAGCGTTTCGCCGACGGCAAATTCCACTTGCGGCCAGTCCCGGCCCGTGTCGTCGCCGTCGTAGGGCATGACCAGATCGAGCACGCCATCGTCGTCGAGCGGCCCGTCGGCCCATTCGGTCATCGGCTCGGCTGCGCGAGACATGTCTGGCGCGGCGTCGAGCATCTGGTCGATCTCGAGCAGCAATTCGTCGGTGGTATGCTGGTCGGCCAGTTCCTTCCAGTTGATCACCCCGTAAATGAAGTCGATGGTCTCGCCGTCGCTGGAGAAGGGCAACA
>JAYRPK010000024.1:0-2090 GCA_041911195.1 Novosphingobium sp.
CGGAAAATGCCAAGCGCGTGCGGCGCATCGTCTACGGCCAGTTCCTCGACAGGGGCTGCTGTGAAGGCACCAGCGCCCTGCTGCGCGACACCGGCCTGCCGCCGCGCGAGCTCGACGAGACGATCGAGGAACTGGAGCGTGGCCTGATGGTCATGTGCCCGCCGGGTACGCACGACGTCGCCAAGTGCCCGCCCTGGAGCAACGTGCCCACCCGGCATGAGATCGAGGTCGGCGGGAGGAAGGTGGGCCATGCCGGCTGCTCGCTCGAAGCAATGAACGCGGCCCACTGCTACCCCGGCGAGGAAATGACCATCCGGACGAGCTGCCCGGAAACCGGCACGGAGATTGTCATCCGCCTGCTGGGCAACGAGCAACTGGAGATAACCCCCGCAACCACGGTGGGCCACACCGGCGTCGATCCGGCGGTATGGTCGGACAACTGGTTCCACGCCTGCGCCAACAACAATTTCTTCGCCTCGCCCGAGGCGGTGGCCGCATGGGAGGCGAAGCACCCGGAATGCCGCGGCGTCACGCTGACCATGGACCAGCTCAAGCTTTTTGCCGGTTATACCTACCGGCTCGATTACGAACGCGGCGCCGATCCCAACGATCCGCGCGACGCGAACACGATGTTCGGACGGCTGGGCGTGGATATTCCGCCGCACTGGAAACGGCTGGATGCCGCATAGCGGCCCCTGGGGAGAGGATTAGAAGCATATGAGTTTAGACGTAGACCTCAGCGGCAAGCGCGTGCTTGTCTGTGGCGTCGCGCGCGGCGGGATCGGCGGGGCGACCTGCCGCCAGCTCGCGAAGGCCGGCGCGGAAATTATCGCGCTCGACCATGAACAGGCGGTGATCGACGAGACCGTGGCCGACGTGAAGGCGCTCGGCGGCACGATCCATTCGCTGGTGGTGGACCTTTACGACCAGCAGCAATGCGAGCAGGCCGTGCCAACCGTGCTGGAAAAATTCGGCGCGATCGACGGCATCGCCAATGTCGCCGGCGGCACCCGCGCCGACGAATGGATGCCGCTCGACGAAACCCCGCCCGAAAGCTTCTGGCGCTCGACCCAGCTCAACTACGGCTACATCTTCTATATCTGCGCGCCTGCGGCCAAGGAATGGATCGCCAAGGGACAGAAGGGGGCGATCGTCAACGTCTCCTCGGTCTCGTCGCTGGCTTCCGCGCCCTGGCATGGGCCCTATGGCGCGGCCAAGTCGGCGATCACTGCCCTCACCCGCACCATGGCCAACGAATGGCACGAATTCGGCATCCGCGCGAACTCGGTGCTGCCCGGCGCGGTGATGACCGACCGGGTGAAGAACCGCGCACCGGCTGGAAACGTCATCCCAGGCGCGGCCAACTTCTGCGATCCGGTCGAACTGGCCAACACCATCGCCTTCCTGCTCTGCGACCTGGCCGACGGGATTTCCGGACAGGCACTGACGGTCGACCGGTCGCTCAGCACCAAGTTCAGCGGCGGTGGTCGCAAGCCGCGCAAGCAGGCGGCCTGAGGGGAGACGGACACATGGCACTACCCCTCGATTTCACCGGCAAGACCATCCTGGTGGTCGGCTGCCACAAGGGCGGCATGGGCGGCGCGACCGCCCGCCAACTCGCTCATGGCGGCGCGAGCCTGGTCCTGGTCGACAACCAGCAGGCCTACCTCGACGAGATCGCCGCCGAAGTGCGCGCGATCGGCGCGATTTGCCACACGCTCACCTGCGACCTCATGCAAATTGCGGAGTGCGAAAAGCTGATCCCGCGCGTGCTTGAGCAAGTCGGCTCCATCGACGGGCTGGTCAACGTCGCGGGCGGCACCCGCGGCGAGGAATGGATGCCGCTCGACGAGACCCCGGGCGAAAGCTTCTGGAAGACCATCCAGCTCAACTTCGCCTATGTCTTCTGTCTCTGCCGCGATGCCGCCAAGTTCTGGATCGACAATGATCGCAAGGGCGCCATCGTCAACATCGGCTCGATCAGCGCCAAGGACGGCGCGCCCTGGCATGGGCCCTATGGCGCGGGCAAATCGGGCATCATCGCCCTGACCCGGACCATGGCCAACGAGTGGCATGAATTCGGCATCCGC
>JAYRPK010000025.1:0-3705 GCA_041911195.1 Novosphingobium sp.
AGATCCCGAACCCCTCCGCGAGGTAACTCTCCGCCAGCCCGGCGAGGAAGGCCGCACCCTTGGGCAGGACTTCCTCGTCCACCATCATCCTGGTCGAATGGATGCCGCAGCAATGGGCCCAGTCGTCGCCTTCCTTCGCCACGCCCAGGAAGAACATCGCGCCGGGCACTTTTTCCAGCACGTAGGAAAAGTCCTCCGCGCCCATGATCGGCGCGTCGAGCAGGCGGAAGGCATGGTCGCCGAACAGGCCGCGCGCGACATGGGCGCCGAAGGCGACTGCGCCGCCGTCGCACACGGTCACCGGAAAGCCTTCGGTGATCGTCACCTCTGCCGTGAGGCCGTGCGCCCCGGCAATGCCGGCGCTCAGCAGCCGCATCGATTCGCGCACGCGTTCCCGGTTGCTTGCCGAAAGGGTGCGCATGGTGCCCTTCATCAGCACGCGGTCGGGAATGACGTTGAAGGTGCTGCCCGCATCGAGATGGGCAATGGTCACGACCACCGGGTCATGCGCATCGAACTGGCGCGTCACCATGGTCTGCAGCGCCATGACGATCTCGGCGGCGACTGGCACCGGATCGAGCGTCTGGTGCGGCAGCGAGGCATGGCCGCCGCGCCCCTCGACCGTGATCTGCACCTGGTCGGCGGCGGCGAGCAGCGGCCCGGCGCGCCCGGCGATCAGCCCGTGCGGCGCATTGGGCATGACGTGAAGCGCGAATGCCGCGCCGGGGAGCGGATCCAGCAGGCCGTCTTCCAGCATGAAGCGCGCGCCGTGCCAGCCTTCCTCGCCCGGCTGGAACATGAACAGCACTTCGCCCGCAAGCGCATCGGCCCGGGCGCAGAGCAGCTCCGCCGCGCCGGCCAGCATGGCGGTGTGGGCGTCATGCCCGCAGGCATGCATCGCGCCGGGAACTCTCGAGGCGAAAGGCAGCCCGGTTTCCTCGGGCATGGGTAGCGCGTCCATGTCGCCGCGCAGCAGGACGGAGCGGCCTGATCCTGCCTTGCCCTTGAGCACTGCCACCATGCCGGTGGTCGAGCCGCCCTCGCGCCATTCGAGCGGCAGGTGGGCCAGCGCGGCGCGGACCTTGTCGCGGGTTTTGGGCGTGTGCAGGCCCAGCTCGGGCTCGGCATGGATCGCCCGGCGCAGATCGACGATGCGGCCGGAGATCGCCTGCGCCTCGCCGATCAGCTTTTCATGCAACATAGGGCGCTCCGTTGGCGAAAGCGGGCATGATAGCCCGGTGCCGGGCCGGTTCAAGCCGTGAGCGCCACCTCGATCCTTTTCGCCGCCGCATTGTGCCTGGCGACCGAAATCGCCAGCAGCACGTTGAGCGCGACGATATACCAGAGAAAGTACCAGAGCGGGCTTCCAGCCAGCATCGACAGGCCCAGGATGATCGCGCGCGGGTTGGGCCCGAGCACCTTCAGCATGGCGAGCAGCGGTTCGAGCTGCGCCCGCGCGGTGCGGGCAATGCGTTCCAGTTCGGCGGGATCGCCCTTGGCCCTGGCGACCAGGGCATCGACGTTCAGCGCATAGGGCGTCATGCCGCTTGCGACGCTGAGGTAGGCCTGGAGCAGGCCGCCGAAACCGGCCTTGGCACTCTTTTCCACGCCCGCCTCGGTCTGGCGCAGCCAGGGCGTGCCATAGACCCAGTACTGGTATTGCCGCCGCTGCACTTCGCAATGGTTCGCCTGGAAGATGTGGCTGGCGCCGGCGGCCAGCGTGGCGACCCAGCCGATCCAGCCGATCTGGTGCTGCAACAGCACGCCGAGCATCAGGTAGAGCACGATATGGCTGAGATAGTCGCACAGCCCGTCGACCATCTCGCCGGTCGGGCTCGACCTGCCGGTCATCCGGGCAAGGTCGCCGTCGGCGCCGTCGACTACGTGCCAGCTCATGTGGAGCAGCATGCCGAGCAGCGCCGAGACGGGCCACCACAGTGTCGAATAGGCAATCCCGGCGCAGACCACCAGCAGCGCGCCGGCGATCGAAACCATGTTCGGGGTGACCGGAGTCCTGGCCAGCTGGCGCGCCAGTTGCCAGGCGAGCGGATGGTAGAGAAAGAAATTGAGCCCGTCCTGCAATTCGCGCGGACGCTGCGGCCGGGCGGGTGGAATGCCGGTCGCCCGGGTGGAATCCGGGCTGGTCGATTGCGCTTCCACTCCGCTCATTCTCCTCGATCACGCCAAAACCGGCGCAAAGTCATCGACTTGCCGATCACGGCCAGCAGGACGTGGTTTCGCTCATATCGGGGAAAGTGCCGGCGGGAAAGCCCGATAGGGGCCGAAAGACGCGCGGCTTTCGTGCCGCACCGGCCCGCCCGGGCCAACCGCGCGCGGGATAAGATGCGGCAAATCACTTGCTTTTGCCGCCCGATTTCCACAATGGGGCCGATTTATGCGGCAAGGGCCGTTTCCTGCTGGAGGAATATTCTAGATGAAGCCAATCAAGGTCGCCGTGATCGGCGTGGGCAACTGCGCCTCGTCGCTGGTGCAGGGTGTTGCTCACTACCGTTCGAGCAACTCGTCCCAGGGCCTGATTCACGAGCAGATCGGCGGCTATGGCGCCGGCGACGTGGAATTCGTGATGGGCGTCGATGTCGATGCCCGCAAGGTCGGCAAGGACATTGCCGAGGCGATCTTCGCCGCGCCGAACAACACCGCCGTGTTCATGCAGAACGTGCCGCCCTCGGGTGCCAAGGTGATGATGGGCAAGATCCTCGATGGCGTCGCCGATCACATGACCGGCATGGGCGAGCGCGGTTTTGTCCTCGCCAATGAGCCTGAAGCGACCAAGGAAGGCATTGTCGCCGCGCTCAGGGATTCGGGCACTGAGGTCATGCTCAACTTCCTGCCGGTCGGTTCGCAGGAAGCGACGGAATTCTATATGGAATGCGCGCTCGAAGCGGGCGTTGCCGTGGTCAACTGCATGCCGGTGTTCATCGCCAGCCGCCCCGAATGGGAACGCCGCTTTGCCGAAAAGCGCATCCCGATCGTCGGCGACGACGTCAAGGCGCAGCTGGGCGCGACCATCGTCCACCGCGTGCTTTCCAGCCTGTTCGGCGCGCGCGGCGTCAATGTCGATCGCACCTATCAGCTCAACACCGGCGGCAACACCGACTTCATGAACATGCTCGACCGCCAGCGGCTGGGCAGCAAGAAGGAATCGAAGACCGAGGCGGTGCAGGCCATGCTCGCTCAGCGGCTCGAGGACGAGAACATCCACGTCGGCCCGTCGGACTACGTTCCCTGGCAGAAGGACAACAAGCTGTGCTTCCTGCGCATGGAAGGCAATCTGTGGGGCAATGTCCCGATGAACCTGGAACTGCGCCTGTCGGTGGAAGACAGCCCTAATTCGGCCGCCGTGGTGATGGACGCGATTCGCTGCTGCAAGGTCGCGCTCGACCGTGGTGACGGCGGCGCGCTGATCGGTCCCTCGGCCTATTTCTGCAAGCATCCGCCGCAGCAGTTCAACGACGATACCGCCGCGCAGATGGTCGAGGAATATATCGCCGAATCGGCTCTGGCGGCGGAGTAATTCCTGCCCCTGCGGGCGAGGGAGTAAGCCAATGGACGCACTGATCATCGCCGCCGGCTATGGCAGCCGGTTGCGCGACGTTGCCGAATCGAAGCCGCTCGCGCCCATCGCCGGCGTGCCGCTGCTGGAGCTTGGCGTGCGCCAGGCGCGCGCGGCGGGCGTGGCGTAGA
>JAYRPK010000026.1:0-3409 GCA_041911195.1 Novosphingobium sp.
GAAACCCATTCGCGGCTTCGCTCCGCCCTGCGCGCCGCGTTTTCTCCGCGAATGGCCAACCGGTATCGCGAGGCCATGCGCCAGCAGGTCAACCTGCTGCTCGACGAGTGGCTGCCGAAAGGGCAGTTCGATTTCGAAGAATTCGCATCCTACTATCCGATCTCGGTGATGTGCCGCATGCTTGGCGTGCCGACCGACATCGTACCGTCAATCCGGTCATCGCTGGAAGCGCTCGGGCTTGCGCTCAGTCTGGATCGAAACAACCTGCCGGAGCTTCAGCGCAGCACGCATTTGCTGGAGGATACGTCGCGAAAGGTCATCGCCGATCGGCGCGCCAATCCGATCGACTCTGACGAACCCGATCTTCTGGGCATAATCCTCGCCGTGCGTGACAAGGGCGAGATGAGCGAAGCGGAATTGCTGAACCTCCTCATGTTCATGTTCATCGGCGGCCACGACACCTCCAAGAATGTCCTGACCCTGATGATGCATGCGTTGATCGACAGGCCGGACATCTATTCCGCTTGCGCCGCAAATCTCGAAAACACGCGCAAGGCGATGCACGAGACCCTGCGATTCCACAATCCGGGGATGAATACCCGCAAGGTCATTGAAGCCTTCACGTTTCGGGGCGTCGAGTTCCCGGTGGGAACGATGATCCTGTTCCCCTGGAGCATGAGCGGGCGAGACCAGACCGCGACCAGCGATCCGGACTTGTTCGATCCCGGCCGCCCGGGATTGCGCCAAAGCCACATGGCGTTCGGTATGGGGGCGCACATCTGCCTCGGCCAGTTCATCGGCATGGCGCAAGTGGAAGAAGGCTTCCACATCATTTCCCAGCGCATCGCCAACCCGCGCCTCGCCGGCCAAGTCGGCTGGCGACCGTTTCCTGGCGTATGGGGCATCAAGGGCTTGCCGATCGCATTCGACACGCACTGAACAGATGCCGGGCTTGCAGTGCGGATCGCATGGCCCGCACCATGCTGCGCAATTTTCTTGCCTTTTCCGGCAATCTTCCCTAAGGGCACCCCTGAACGGTCGTGCGTCGGGCAAATCCCGGCGTAAGTCCCGAGCAGCGTGAGGGCCGCGTTTCAGCGCAGACCCGCTCCGGATAGGCCGTCGCGAAATATCGCCTGAAGCTTCCTTTTTCACGCAGGGTCGCATCGAACGAACCCTCCCCGCACGCCGGCAGAATGCCCGTGCGCCCAGAACGAGTCCATTTATTCCATGACATTCTTTTCCGATCTCGGCCTTGCCGAGCCCATTGTCCGTGCTCTTGAAACCAAGGGCTATTCTGATCCCACCCCGATCCAGCGCCAGGCCATCCCGGCGCTGCTGCAGGGCCGCGACTTGCTGGGCATCGCCCAGACCGGCACCGGCAAGACCGCAGCCTTCTCGCTGCCCTCGCTGCACCTGCTTGCCGCCGAACCCGCGCCGCGCCGCAATGCCGCGTGCCGCATGCTGGTGCTTTCGCCGACCCGCGAACTGGCGGCGCAGATCGCCGAGAACATGCGCGGCTATGCCAAGTACCTCAATCTGTCCGTGCAATGCGTGTTCGGCGGCATTCCCGTCGGCAAGCAGGCTCGCGCGCTGGTGCCGGGCTGCGACGTGCTTGTCGCCACGCCGGGCCGCCTGCTCGACCTGATCGACCAGCGCGCGCTCACCCTGCGCCATGTCGAGATCTTCGTGCTCGACGAGGCGGACCAGATGATGGACCTGGGCTTCATCGTGCCCTTGAAGCGGATCGCCAACCTGCTGCCAAAAGAGCGGCAGAGCCTGTTCTTCTCCGCCACCATGCCCAAGGCGATCGCCGAGCTGGGCAAGCAGTTCATCCACAATCCGGTGCGCGTCGAAGTCGCCCCGCAGGCGACCACTGCCGAGCGGGTTGAGCAATATGTCACTCACCTCAACCAGGCCGAAAAGCAGGCGCTGCTGACATTGAAGCTGCGCGCCGGCCTTGCCGACCAGTCGGTCGAGCGGGCACTGGTCTTCACCCGCACCAAGCACGGGGCGGATCGGGTGGTGCGCCATCTCACCAGCGCCGGCGTCAATGCCGCGGCGATCCACGGCAACAAGAGCCAGGCGCAGCGTACCGCTGCCTTGGGCGCCTTCCGCAAAGGCGCGACGCCGGTGCTGGTCGCCACCGACATCGCCGCGCGCGGCATCGACGTTTCGGGCGTCAGCCACGTTTTCAACTTCGAGATGCCCAACGTGCCGGAACAATACGTCCACCGCATCGGCCGCACCGCGCGCGCCGGGGCGGACGGCATCTCGATCAGCTTCGTCGCTCCTGACGAAAAGCCCTACCTGCGCGACATCGAGCGGCTAACCGGCGTCAAGCTCATGCCGATGAGCCTGCCGGAAGACTTCCAGAAGGAAGCCTCGCGCTTGCCAGCGCCCAGCCGCAAGCCCGCCGAGGCGGCGCAGGACGCGATCCGCGAGGAACGCCACGCGCGCGGCAGGTTCGGCCGGCCCAAGGGCCAGGATGGCGGCCAGGGCCGTCGCAACAACAACCGCAGCAATGGCGGCCAGGGCCGCGACGGCCGTTCGCGCGACGATCACCACCGCGACAGCTACCGCAAGGGCGCACGAGGCGGTGAGCGCCGTTTCGGCGAAATGGCATCCAACTACCACCCGCTCGGCGAGCACGAGCGGGGCGAGAGCCGTTCGGCACAACATGGCTCAGGCCGCCCCGCGCAGCACGGTGAGCGCCGCCCGGCCCCGCACGGGGATCGCCAGCACGCATCACATGCCGCAGGCCGCCCCGCTTCGCAGGGGGATCGCCACCACGCGCCGCATGGCGAGCGCCGCACGGCGCCGCAAGGCGAGCATCGCTCCGGCCAGCAAGGCGACCGGCAAGGCAAGCCGCAAGGCGACCGTCGCCAGTGGCGCGGCGGCAAGGGCAATGGTGGCGGCCACGGTGGCGGTCAGGGCGGCGCGCGCAGCGCCGGCGGCGGGCAGCGGCAGCGCTAGAGTGATTTCGAGCCAGATGGAATCATCTGGCGACTCGGAAATCGCGGTAAAACAATAGCCTAAAGTGCGGATTTTGATGCAATCAAGATCGGAAGCACTCTAGAAGCGCCGCCGCCAGGTCAGCGCCACGCCCTTGTCGTCGGGCATTGAGGAATAGTTGCCGGGGTCCTCGCGGTAGAACACCGTAGCCCCGGCCGTTCCGCGCAGCAGCGGCCCGCGCCAGGTCAGTTCGGTGACCATTTCGCGGCCGCTCGGCGTCAACGACACCCGGCTCAGCGCGCGGGTGGCCGACAGCGTGTCATAGCTATAGCTCACCGGCAGATCGAGATCGATCCCGCCCGAAGCGACCCTGAGCGGCTGCGACAGGCGTAGGGCCAGGCTGTCGTTGCGGCTGAACAGCCCGGTGCGTTCCACGTCGATCGCCCAGGCATTGCTC
>JAYRPK010000027.1:0-14135 GCA_041911195.1 Novosphingobium sp.
ACGCCGGTCGCCGCGCCGAAGCCGAGCACATGCGAAAGCCCGATCTTCGCCCCTTCCACCTGCCGCTCGCCCGCCTCGCCGCGCAGGTGCATGACGATCTCGACCATGTTGGCAACACCGGTAGCGCCGATCGGGTGGCCCTTGGACAGGAGCCCGCCCGAAACATTGACCGGAATGCGCCCGCCTAGCGCGGTCGCGCCGCTGTCGATCAGCCTGCCGGCCTCACCCTCGGCGCAGAGGCCGAGGTTCTCGTAATGCAGCAGTTCGGCGGTGGCGAAGCAGTCGTGCAGTTCGACGAGGTGGAGGTCTTCCGGCCCCAGCCCGGCCATCTCGTATGCCTGCTGTGCGGCAAGCCGCGTCACCGAATTGGCGTCGAACATCACCGGATTGCGCGGCTCATAAGGGTCGGAGGTCAGCGCCGAGGCACGGATGCGGACTGCGCGGGACAGGCCCAGCTCGCGCGCCTTCTTTTCCGAGACGATCACCGCCGCTGCCGCGCCGTCGACATTGGCCGAGCACATCAGCTTGGTCAGCGGCCAGGCGATCATCTCGCTGGCCAGCACTTCCTCCAGCGGCGTTTCCTTGCGGTAGGCTGCCTTGGGATTCATCGTCGCGTGGTGGTGGTTCTTGACCGCGACCTGGGCGAACTGCTCGATGGTGGTGCCATAACGATTGGCGTGGACCATGCCGGCCTCGGCGAAGACCGCCGGCATGGAGCCGGAGCCGAAAATGCCTTCGGGCGAGGGGCCGTCCACCGCCGGGCCGCCCAGCATGCCGCGCGGGTTCTTTTCCGCGCCCACAGCCAGTGCGACTTCATAGAGCCCGCTCTTCACCGCAACGAAAGCCTCGCGCACAGCCGTCGCGCCCGAGGCGCAGGCGTTGGAGACATTGATGCAGGGAATGCCGGTCTGGCCGATCTGCTTGAGCACCTGCTGGCCGAGCATCGAGGCAGCGTTGAAGCTGGAGCCGGCATAGAGCACGCCCACGTCCCTGATCGACAGACCGCAATCGTCGAGGGCCAGCAAGGCGGCTTCGGCGGCGAGCTGGCCGGGGGTCTTGTCCGGATAGCGCCCGAAGGCGATCATGTCCGCGCCCAGAATGTAGGCATCGCTCATGCCATGTCTCCCGCTACGAAATGGAACCCGATGTACGGTGCACCGTCCTTGTCCTTCGCGCCGCCCGCATCGTCGTAGACCAGCCGCAAGGGTAGGCCTTCGCGCAGCGCTTCGGGCGCAACCCGAACCGTTCCCTTCAGCGTCGGCCCGCCGTCGAGATCGACGATGGCCGAGACGAAGGGGACTTCGATGCCCGGATAGCTGCGGTGGACCACCGACCAGGTGTGGAGTTTGGCCGTCTCCTTCGCACGGAAAGGCTCGGGCGGGGTGCGGGTGGCGCAGGCGCGGCAGGCCATGGTCTGTTCGGTGACGACCGCGCCGCAATCGGGGCAGCGGAAGGCTTCGATATAGGGCCGGCCGTCCTTGCCGATGGCTATCGACTTGTGGCCGGGTTTTGGCTCCATCAGTGCGCTTTCCGCCATTGCTCTCTCCTCAAATCCGCCGCGCGAGGTATGCAGCCTCGTGGATGGCATTGCCATAGCTGCGCGGGCTCCGCGCATCGCCGACGATGTGAACGGTGATACCGGTGCCTTGCAGGGCCTGCGACAGGGGGTCGTGGGCTGTGCGGCCGGGGGCCAACAGCAGGGCGGCGCAGGCGATGGTCTCCTCGCGCCCATCCGGATGGCGGACCCTCGCGCCTTCACCGGAAACTTCGAGCAGGCTCACTCCACACTCCGGCGCAAGCCCGGCCTCTGAGGCCCACAGGTTCACGTACTTGACGCGCGAGCCGATATAGGGGGCTGGCACGAACTTTTCGGCTGGATCGAGCAGCCGCACCTGCCGGCCGGAGCGGGCAAGGTCGAGCGCCAGTTCGATGCCTTCCGCCGCGCCCCAGACCAGCACCGGTCCTTGCGGCAAGGGATCGTTCGCGGTGTTCATGACCCTGTCGATGGTCCGGGCGAATCCGTTGGCGAGGGAGGCTTCCAGTCCGGGAACATCGGGAAGGGCAGGCCGCGCCCCGGTGGCGATGACGACGACATCGGGCTTTTCCTTGCGGATCGTCTCGATGGTCAGTTCCTGGCCGAGCTTCACATCGACGCCGCGCCTGGCAATCATCGTCTTGTGCCATTCCGGCTGGTAGGCGATCTGCTCCATGTTCCTAAGCGTGCGGTAGTTGCCCGCCCAAGCCATGACGCCGCCGAGCGAGCGGCACTTTTCGTAGAGCGTCACCTTGTGGCCGGCCTCGTGCGCCGCCAGCGCATATTCCATTCCGGCCGAGCCGCCGCCGGCGATCAGCACGCGCCGGGGCCGGGCGGTCGGCACGATGCGATAATCCCGGTCCCGCCCGAAGGCCGGGTTCTGTGGCGATCCGGCAATGCCCTTGGCAAAAATGTTGCCGGTCATCAGCGAGGCGCCGGTGCGGGTGCTCTTGCGGATCTCGTCTTCCCGGCCCTCGGCGATCTTGCGCGGGAAGTCCGGATCGTCGAGCGACTGGCGGCAGGAGGCATAGAAATCGGCAGCGCCGGGGCCGATCATCTCGCGCATCTGTTCGGGCGTATTGACATTGCACGAGCCCATCAGCGGCATGTCGATATGCCTGGCCTGCAGTGCGGCGCGCAATTGGCGGACGCTGGGCAAGGTAACCAGGTTGGGCACATAGAAGCCGCCGCCGGTAAACTCGCCGGAGCTGATTTCGGGATGGCGGCTCTTGCCCGGGATCATCGAGCCGAAGGTGGCATCGATGGCATCCACGCCCAGCGCATGCAGGCGGGGGGCATAGTGTTCGACGAAGTAGTCGATGTCGGCGCCGCCCTCCAGATTTTCGTCGCAGACCATGCGCGGGATGATCGGGAAGTCCTTGCCGCACAGCTCCTGGGTGCGCTGGAGGATCTGCTCGCAGAACAGGAAGCGGTCGGCATATTCGTCATTTCGGCCCTGGTTTTCCAGCAGCGAGAGTGTCGCATGCGGCAGTGAGCCGTGGCAGAAGTGGAACGAGACGTAGTCGTAGCCCGCCTCCTTCGAGCGCCGAGCACCCTGGGCATAGGCTTCCACCAATTCGCGATAGGTCTCGGTGGAAACGACCCCTGGTTGTGGATTGCCGATGGGATACTTGCCGGAGGGGCCCCAGGACACCGTGCCGGGAATCCAGCCCTTGCCGGCCTTCAGCGGGAAGGTCGCGCCGACGCCGGGGATCAGGCCGCCATAGAACAGCTGGATTCCCGCCAGCGCATTGTTGTTGTGGATCACTTCGACCAGCTCGCGCTGCGAGATGATGTAGGTGTCGTCGTAGAAGCCCAGCATCCGCTCGTTGATCAGCCCGTCCCAGCGCACGCAGGTCGCGCCGACGCAGACCGCGGAATAGCCGCCTTCGGCCAGCGCCTCGTAGGCGCCGACGGCTTGTCGGGTGACATAGCCGCGGTCGTCCGACATGTTCATCGTCGTCGGCGCGTGGACCATGCGGTTCTTGAACTTGAGGTGGCGCGTCCGGAAGGGTTTGAGCAAGGGGTCGGACACACGCACTCTCCGGTCGGTCTGTTGGCCTTCGCGACTCGGCATAGCGCAGCACCGGGTGGAATTGAACTGCCCGTGTTGCATTATTGCATGGTAAGGAGTGCTGGCTTTTTAGTTCGAACCGGGTCTATTCTCGGTCGCGCAGCGGGAGAGCGAGAGGAGCCAGGAACCGACATGACAGCCATGATCGACAAAGCGCCCAGACCAGGTGCGCGGGGCATGCTGGCTCGCGAACATTCGCACAGCGCCTGGGTGACCAATGACCTTGACCGTGCGCTCGAAGTGTTCGCGAAGCGCTATGGCATTGGCGAATGCTCGTTTCTCGAAGGCAAGAACCCGCAGGGCGGCGACATCAGGGTGGCCTTCGCCTGGGCGGGCGGGCAGGTGCTGGAGATCATCCAGGCCAGCGGGCCTGGCTTCGAATTCTACAATACGCTGCTGCCGGAAGGCGAATTCGCCATCCGCTTCCATCACCTCGGCTTCATCGTCCGCGACGAGGCGGACTGGAAGGCGCTGGAAGAGGATATCGAAAGCGGCAGCTGGCGAGTGACGCTTTCCACTCTCACCGGAGACTTCATCGACGCCTATTACATCGAGGCGCCGGAGCTGGGACACTACCTGGAATATGTCCGGCCGTTCGAGGCGGGCATTGCCTTTTACGCGGCGGTTCCGGAAAGCTAGGCGAAAAGCTGGAGACGGACAGTGGCGGAAGCCGACGTGCATAACAGGATCCCCGATCACGTGCCGCCGCACGCGGTCTGGGACAACGATTTCGTCGCCTTCCTCGGCGAATTGGGCGATCCCTATCTCGCCGGAGCGCGGCTGCACGAAGGGCCACCGGTGATCTGGGCGACCAATGCCTCCTATGGTCTGCCATCGTGGATCTTCGTTGCCCACGAAGCCGTTCAGGAAGGCTTCGCCAATGCCAGGCGCTTCTCCAGCCTGCGCGGGCCGCTGACCGAAGCGGTGATGAACCCGGACTGGCGCCTGCTGCCGGTTGAAGCGGACGCACCCGAGCACCAGCAATACCGCCAGGTGCTGCGCCCGTTCTTCACCCCCGACGCCATGGAGCGCCGTTTCGCGCAGGTGCAGCGGCTGACTGATGAACTGATGGGCAAGTTCCTCGAGCGTGGCTCATGCGAATTCATCAACGAATTCGCCCAGATCCTGCCCAACGCCATCGTCGTTTCGATGATGGGCATGCCCGACGAGATGCTTGGCCAGTTCCTTGCCTGGGAAGAGACCGCGATCCACGGCAAGTCGCATGCCGAACAGCTTGCCGCGGGCACCGCGATTCACGATTACCTTGGCGACTACATCGCGCAGCAGCAGCGCAATCCGACCAACGAGCTGATGCAGGCGATCCTGGCGGGCCGCATGAACGACCGCGAGCTGAGCCCCGAGGAGAAGCTGGGAGTCGTCTACCTGCTGTTCGTCGCCGGGCTGGACACGGTCTATTCGACCATGGGCTGGATCATGAAGCACCTGGCGACCGACCATGCGCTGCAGGACCGCCTGCGGCGCAATCCCGGCGAGATTCCCATGGCGGTAGAGGAGTTCACCCGCGCCTTCGGCCCCAGCGCGCCTTCGCGCATCGTCGCGGAGGACCAGGACTTCATGGGCGTGACGATGAAGAAGGGCGAGCACATCCTGCTGCCGACCTATCTTGCCGGGCGCGATCCCAAGGCATTCCCCAACCCGCATGTCATTGATATCGACCGCAAGCCGCGCCACGTGACATTCGGCCTGGGGTCGCACGTCTGCATCGGCATTCACCTCGCCAAGCGCGAGTTGAAGATCATGATCGAGAGCTTCCTGGCGCGGACCGGCAACATCCGCCTCGCCGAAGGCGGCCGGTATGCCTATCACGCCAGCAATACGATCGGCGTGGACTTGCTCGATCTGGAGTGGGATCCGGCCTAGAATGTTTCGCCTGCCTCGTTAGGGCAGTGCAAATCAGCGGTAGAAGTCCATCCCGCCAAGCCGGGCTACGCGCGGCCGCGAACGGCTGATCTGCGAGCTGTGCCCTGCGGTGTGGAAGAACAGGGCGCCGGGGGCGATGCTCATTCCCTCGCCGGTGATCGCCCGCTCGGCGATGCGAAGCGAGGTCGGCCAGCGCGCGTCGCGGCTGGGGTTGTAGGCGTGGACATTGAAGAACTGGCCGCGCTGCAAGGCAATCGCGCAGATCGAACGCGGGAAGGCCGAAGTCGGCGACTTGAGCCGGTTGAGCACGACATGGGCGACGGCAAGCTGCACGCGCTCGGGCTGGTTTGCCGATTCGTGATGGACGATCTTGGCCAGGCATTCCGCGTCCTGGCTGGAAACGCCAAGCGGTTCTGGTGCGTCAGCCGCGTCTTCAGGCGTGTTGACGGCTGCTTCGCTGGGCTCGGCCTGCGCCGGGGCGGGTTCGAGGGTCTGCGTCGAAGCGGCGTCAACAACCGGTGCCGGCGCCGATACGGCACTCTGGACCGGAGTCTGGGCAAAGTTGATTTCGGAAGCCGACAGGCCGACGCCCAGCACGGTGAGCGCAAGCAAGGTCGTGGGCTTCCTGAAAGAAGGTATGGAAAACGGCACGGATGTCTCCAAGCGGCGGGTCGTCCGGCAGAAAAGCTGTTCCGGTCCCGCAATTGCCAATGCGCCAGGTTGGGGGCGCGGCATTCGTTGGCGCCCAACTACCTATTGAGCGGTGGATTGCAATCCATGTGGGACGAGTCGAGCCCTCTGCGGGACGAATTGTTCGCAGTTGCAGCATAAAGCGATGATTTTTTGGCGGCCTGTTAACCAGGAAAACGGTTATGTTTCATTGTATTGGAGGTCTTCTACTGAGTGCTCCCTAACCAAATTCGGGTAACATGGCTTTCCACAGCCTTCTGTCGCTTGAAGCCGCTTGCCTTGCCCGATATGGCGTTCACCAGAGGAGCGCCCATGGTTAGTCCCGGCAAGTTGATCGATCGAACCGCCGTCCTTTTCATCGGCATAGGCGTCGGAGCGATGATCGCTTCCGCATTTGCGCAGGGCAATTCGCCCGCCGGCCGGGCCGCTGGCGAACCGCCCAGGGCCACACTTGCCGCCGCCGCGAAGTCCTGCCCGACAAGCCTACAGCTGACGCCGCACCTGATGCGCACCATCCGCAGCGGCGGCAACATCGAAATCGGCGTCTTCGGCGACAGTTTCGGCGAAGGTATCTGGGCGGGGCTGTATAACGATTTGCGCAGCGATCCCGATTTCGAAGTGCATCGCTTCGCCAAGCAATCGACGGGGTTCACCCGCTACAGCAGCCTCAACCTGCTTGATGACGCGCGCGAAAAGATCGCCGCGCAGCCGGTGGACATCGCCGTCATCAATTTCGGCGCCAACGACACCCAGGACATTTTCGCCGAAGGGCACCTGATGCCTTACATGAGCGCGGACTGGAAGCGGGTCGTCGGCGAGCGGGTACGCGCCTTTGTCGAGCTGTTCCGCGGCAAGGGCACCTCGGTCGTCTGGGTTGGCCTGCCGCGCATGCGCAAGCCGTCGTTCGACGACCAAATCCAACAGATGAACCGGTTTTACGCCGATCTGATGTGCGAGCTAAAGGTTCCGTTCATCGACACTTTGCCCAAGTCGATCGATCAGCAAGGCGCCTATACTGAATACCTGCAGCCGGTTGGCGGCGGCGAACCGATCAAGGCGCGGGCAGCGGACGGAATCCACATGAGCATGACCGGCTATCGTATCCTCATTGCCGACATGACGGCGAATATCCGCCAGTTCGATCCGCCGGCCGAAGGCGCTTCGACGCAGCTGCGCTGATCGCCCAGCCAGTCGCGGGCGCAAGCAAGTCCCTTTCTTAGCGAGAATTGTTCGATGCCCGTGTCCTCCCTCCTGCTGTTGGCGGCCGCATATGGCGCGGCGAACCCGGATTGCGGGGCAAGGCTGTGCAATGCGGCCGCCTTGCGGCCGCTGGCGGCGCAACTGGCCAATGCCGAGCGGCGATCGGTGCACATCCTGCAGATCGGCGACAGCCACAGCGCATCGGACATGATTACCGACGGCTGGCGTAGCCCGCTCTACGAGCGATTTGGCAGCGGCGGGCGCGGCGTCGTATCAGGCGGCAGGCCATATCCAGGCTATATCACCTGGGGCATCAATGCCACCCAGAGTCAGGGCTGGGCGGTGAACGGCATTTTCGGCAAGGTTTGGCAGGAAGGCGGGGTGTCGGTCGGCTTGTCGGGCTATACCAAGACAGCAAGGGCGCCCGGCGAATATCTCGCGCTGGTTTCGGAAGCGGTGGGCAACACCTTCGACCGGTTCATCCTGTGCGGACTGGCCGGTCCCGGGATGGGCTCGGTCACCGTCAACATCGGGACAGGCAGCGAAGTGCTGTCCTTCGATGCGCAGACCGCCGCGCCCCTGTGCCGCGAATTCCGCTCGCCGACCCTGTCATCGAGTGTGACCATGACCACCATGGACGCCAATCCCGTCAGCATCACTTCGATGGCGACCTTTCGCAGCACGGGCGGCGTCACGCTCTCGAACGTCGGTGTGCCCGGATCGCAGCTCAAGCACTTTGCCCGCACGAGCGATTCAGTCCTCGCTGCCGAGCTGGCCGCCTACAAGCCCGATGCCATCGTCCTCGCGTTCGGCACCAACGAAGGCTTCGACGTCGGTTTCAGTCCCGACCTCTACCAGGAGACCCTGCGCGGCCAGGTCCGCCGGTTGCGGCGGCTGGCGGGGCGCAATGTCCCGGTCCTGTTGCTGGGGCCGCCCAATGCCATGACCCGCACATGGTCGATCGCCAGCGCCGGCAGTTTCGCACCGACCCTGTGCGAGACCGGCTTGCTGGTGCCCGGCAACCTTGCCGCTGTGCGTAGTGCGCAGCGCGCGGTTGCCGCCGAGATGGGGCTCGCCTATTGGGACTGGGCGAGGGCTATGGGGGGTGAGTGCGCCATGTATCAGTGGCGGGACCAGGGTTTGACTTACCGCGATGCGGTGCATTTCAATCGCCAGGGCGGGGCGAAGCTGGGCGCGCAATTGCAAGCCGATCTGCAGCAGGCCCTGTTTGGTGAGAGCGAAGCGCCGACGCCCGCGGCCGGGCAATAGGCGGCTCAGGCATGCTGTTCCCGACGCTGACCTTCCACGTCTTCTTCATCGCCATCTTCGCGCTGGTCTGGGCCTGCCGCGATAATGGGGTGCTCGACAACGAGTGGCGCAAGATCTTCCTGCTGGTCGGCTCGTGGATCTTCTACGGCGCCTGGGACTGGCGCTTCGTCGCCCTGCTGATCGCCAGCGGCGTACTAAATTGGAGCGTCGGGGAAATGATCGTCAAGGCGCGCGCCGTCGGCACGAGTGCCCGGACGGAAAGCGCCGCGCGCCGCTGGCTGATCGTCGGGGTCGTCGTCAACCTGACGATCCTGGGTTTCTTCAAGTATTACGGTTTCTTCTTGGAGCAGATCAACGGCGTGCTGCATTCCGCCGGCTGGCAGCGCGATCTGCCGATCATGGAAGTGATCCTGCCGGTCGGCGTCTCGTTCTTCACCTTCCAGGGGATGAGCTACCAGATCGATATCTACAAGGGCGATACCGAGCGCGCCTCGCTGCTCGACATCACCTTGCTGATGAGCTTCTTCCCGCACCTGGTCGCGGGTCCGATCGTCCGGCCGCGCCACCTGGTGCCGCAGTTCCAGTCGGTCCCCAAGCTGACCATGTCGATGGCCGCCGCCGGGATTACCCTGATTCTTTGGGGACTGTTCAAGAAGACTGTGATCGCATCGGAACTGGCGACCAATTTCGTCGATCCGATCTTCTTCGATCCGGCCGCGCACAGCAGTCTCGACTTGCTGCTGGGCGCCTATGGCTATTCGGTACAGATATATTGCGATTTTTCCGCCTATTCGGACATGGCGATCGGCATCGCGGCGCTGCTGGGCTATCGCTTCCCGTGGAATTTCAACCAGCCCTACCGCGCCCGCAGCCTGCAGGATTTCTGGCGGCGCTGGCACATGAGCCTGTCGCAATGGCTGCGCGATTATCTCTACATCGGCATGGGCGGCTCGCGGCACGGCAAGCGGCGGATGTATTTCGCCTTGTCGATGACCATGCTGCTGGGCGGGCTGTGGCACGGGGCAAGCTGGAATTTCATCATCTGGGGCGCGATCCATGGCGGCGTGCTGGTGCTGGAGCGCGTGTGGCGCGATGTGCGGCCCAAGGACTGGAAGCCGTTGCCGCAATGGCTCGCTGTTTTGGGCATTTTCCACATTGTCACGCTCGCCTGGATATTCTTCCGTATCCCGGCATTCGGCGATGCCATGGCCTACCTCGGCGGAATTGCATCGCTGCGCGACGGCAGCCTGACCGCGACGCCGCTGATGTTGGCATTGATAGTCCTCGGGCTGTCGTTCAACGCCTTCCCGCGCGACAGCATCCAACGCGTGGCCATGGTGTTGCGCAGGGCGCCGGCCTGGCGCGCCACGGTGTTTGCCGTGGTTGCGCTGGTGGTGCTCGAAGCCATGCGTCCGGACGGCGTCGCACCGTTCATCTACTACCAGTTCTAGGCGGGCGAGGGGACCGGGATGGACGACTCACCTGAAGACAAGCTGGATACCGGCAAGGCGCAAAAGGCCAAGGCCCCGGCGCGCAAGGCGGCGCCCCGCAAACGCGCACCCGCCAGCAAGGCAGCGGGCGAAGCCAAGGAAAAGGCATCTGCGCCCAGTCGCAAGGGGGCCACATCAGCCGAGCCGAAGCCTGCCCGCGCCGCCGAGGCGAGCGCCAAGCCCAAATCCGCAAAGCCCAAGGCCGTCAAACCCAAATCTGTACAGGCCAAACCTGCCCAGCCCAAGCCCGCCAATCTCCCGCCTTTTGAAGGCAACGATGGCGAAGGCGTTCCTGCCGAAACCAAGCCGGCCGAGCGGCGTCCGCGCAAGCAGCCGGTGGCCCGGCTCGATGCGGCGCTGCGAGCGCCCGAACCGCCGATAGCGGTAGCGACACACCTGCCGGAGCTCGAGCCCGGCCCGCCTGTTGCGCTTGCCCCCGCTGCGGAGGCACATGAGGAAGTCCCCGCAGACGATGTAACAATCCATCCGGCCAAGACCCATGCCCCTGGCGTCCAGCCGCATGACGAAGGACTGGAATTCGGCCTCTCGCCGGTCGATCTGGCGCCGGAGGAAAAGGTTCGCGAGGAAGCCGGATTCGGCTGGTTTGTCCGGATCCTGGGTTTCACATCGGTGCTGCTGCTGCTGTTCAACAGCTTCGCGATCGACAAGTGGTCGCGCGAACGGCCCGTGACGCCGCTCAACAGCCAGGTGCTGATCGCGGCGCAGCAATTCCATGCCAGCATGAAGGCAATGCACCTCGACGCGCCGCTCGAAGGGATGCGCTCGGCCTGGCGCAAGGTGAAGGCGGCGCAATGGCCCGGTTCGGCCAGTGCCGGCGAGACGGCGGCGCCGGAGCAGCCGCCAGCGAAATGATGCAGCCTTCGCGCAAGCCGCGGCTTGACATCGCTTTGGTTCGTGGCAGCGCATCTACCTGCATGAGCAGCGCAAAAGGAACAGGCAATGGCTGACGACATCGTCGAACCGCAGCAGGTGGACATCGTCTACGAGACGGACGAGCCGGTGCGTTACGAAGTGGCGGACGGCGTCGCCTGGCTGACCATGAACCGGCCGCAGTTCAACAATGCCCAGAACGGGCAGATGACTTTCGCGCTCGACGAATGCTTCCAGCGCGCGGTGGCCGACGATGCCGTGCGCTGCATCGTGCTGGCAGGCGAAGGCAAGCACTTCTCCGCCGGCCATGACATCGGAACGCCCGGGCGCGACCTGCACAAGGAATTCGACAACCGCCAGCTGATCCCGGGCCACACCAACAAGCCGGCAGCGGAACTGCTCTACACCCGCGAGCAGGAGCAGTACCTCGGCATGTGCCGGCGCTGGCGCGATTGTCCGAAACCGACCATCGCCATGGTCCAGGGCGCCTGCATCGCCGGCGGGCTGATGTTGGCCTGGGTCTGTGATCTCATCGTCGCCTCCGAGGACGCCTTTTTCCAGGATCCCGTCGTGCGCATGGGCATACCCGGCGTCGAGTACTTCGCCCACGCCTATGAGCTGCCGCCGCGCGTCGCCAAGGAGTTCCTGCTGCTGGGCGAGCGGATGAGCGCGAGCCGCGCCGAGCAGTTCGGCATGGTCAACAGGATCGTGCCGCGCGAGCAATTGCGCGACACGATCACCGCCATCGCCGCCAAGCTCGCGGCGCAACCCAGGCTTGGCGCATGGTTGACCAAGCAGGCGGTCAACCATGTCGAGGAACTGCGCGGCAAGCGGGCGGCGATGGACGCGGTCTATCACATGCACCACTTCGCCCATGCCCAGAACGACCTCGTCATGGGCAGCTCGATAGCCGGGCTCGATGCCAAGGCCATGGCGGCTGCGAACAAGCGGGAAGCCGGCGAAGGCTAGGCGTGAAGCGGCGCCTACAGCCAAGTTCTCCGCCGCCCGGCATGCGGCTGATCGAGAGCGGCACATTCACCATGGGCTCGGTGCAATGGTATCCGGAAGAAGCGCCCTTGCGCGAGGTGCGCGTCGACAGCTTCTGGATCGACGAGCGGCCCGTCACCAACCGCCAGTTTGCCGAATTTGTCGAAGCGACTGGCCACGTGACGGTGGCCGAAGTGGCCCCCGATCCCAAGGATTATCCCGGCATGCTGCCGGGCATGGACAGGGCCGGATCGCTGGTGTTCCATCCCACGGCGGGCCCGGTGCCGCTGAGCGAATACCATCACTGGTGGAAGTTCGAATTCGGGGCCGACTGGCGCCATCCCCATGGGCCCGAAAGTGATCTCGACAGTGCCGATCTCTGGGATCACCCGGTGGTCCACGTCGCCTGGGCCGACGCCATGGCATATGCCAAGTGGGCAGGGAAGGACTTGCCGACCGAGGCCGAGCATGAATTCGCGGCGCGCGGGGGCCTGGAGGGCAAGGAGTTCGCCTGGGGGGACGAACTGGCGCCGGGTGGCGGAATCCTGGCAAATTACTGGCAGGGTCAGTTCCCCTTCGCCAATACGCTGGAAGACGGCTGGCTGCGCACGTCGCCGGTCGGCAGCTTCCCGGCCAATGGCCACGGCCTGTACGACATGATCGGCAATGTCTGGGAATGGACGCGCGACTGGTGGGAGGATCAGCCCTCGGTGCCGCAGAAGCGGCGGGGCCAGGCCTGCTGCACGATTTCCAATCCGCGCGGCGGAACCCTGCGCGGCAGCTTCGACCCCTCGCAGCCCGAAGTGAAGATAGGCCGCAAGGTGCTCAAGGGCGGCTCGCACCTGTGCGCCGCCAACCATTGCCAGCGCTACCGCCCGGCGGCTCGCCATCCCGAGATGATCGACACCTCGACCAGCCACATCGGCTTTCGCTGCGTCAAGCGCATCGGCCGCTGACCGCGGGGGTTGCAATGCCGCGCCGGGCAACGGATGAAGCCGAGCCATGACAGATCTTCCCATCCTGACCGCCGCCGAGGCCATGCGACAAGCCATGGCAGCCACTGGCCTCACCGACTTCGGCCCGCCGGGAATTGAGCCTCGTCTCGAACGCACGCTGGATGCCTTCTCGCGGGTGCCGCTGACGGACGAGGAACTGGGCAAGGTCAATGCCAAGGTCGTCCTGGACCTTTCCAACCGCCTGAAAATCGAAGCCTGGTGCGCCGAGCATCCGGAGATCGAGCGCCAGTCGATCGAGAAGCCAGTCCTGGTGGTCGGCATGCCCCGCACCGGAACCACGGCGACGGTCGGCATGCTGGCGCTCGACGACAGGTTCCGCTTCCTGCGCGCCTGGGAGGCCAGCGCCCCCCTGCCGCCGCCCGTCGCCGGCGAGGAGGATTGCGATCCGCGCGTCGTGGCCGCGCGGGAGGCGGCCAAGGCCTACGCGATGTCGCACATGCATCTGCACAATCCGGACGGCCCCGAAGAGGACCTCGCCATGCTCGCCGCGCTCGACATGCGGGCCTACAACGGCGCCTATCCGATGCCCGACGATTACATCGAATGGTGGATGAACGACGACTTTCGCTCGACCTATCTCTACCTGCAAAAGGTGTTCAAGCTGCTGCAATCGCGCCGTCCGCCCAACCGCTGGCTCCTGAAATCGCCGCCGCACCTGTTTCGGCTGGACCTGCTGGCCGAGCTTTACCCCGACGCCCGCTTTGTCATGACCCACCGCCATCCGAAGCAGCTGATCGCCTCGGTCGCCAGCCTGCATTGCGCGCTACACGAGCAGCGTTGCCGGCCCGGTTCGATCGACAAGCACAAGGTCGGGCGGAGCCTGCTTGGTTTCTGGCAGGAAGGCATGCGCCGGGCCATGGCGGCCCGGGCACGGATCGGCGAGGAGCGGTTCATCGACGTTTACAACCGCGATGTCGTCAGCCGTCCGATCGAGACCTTTGAACGCATCTATGACCAAATCGGTTTGGACCTGACGCCCGACCTGGTGGCGCGGCTGGAGCACTACAATGCCAGCAATTCCCCCGGCGCCTTCGGCAAGCACAGCTACACGCTCGAGGAATACGGCATGACCGAGGCGCAGGTGACTGCGGCCTTTGCGGACT
>JAYRPK010000028.1:0-10044 GCA_041911195.1 Novosphingobium sp.
GACCCGGATTTCGCCCGCAGCGTCCTGGCTGCCGCCCCCCAGCAAGAGGCGGGCAACGGCGATATGCGCGGTCAGACCAGCCGTCAGGATTCCGGTCAGTCGATGGCCCAGCCGCATAGTCAGCCGCAGGGCCAGGCCAATGGCCAGGCCCCGCAGCGCAGCCAGCCCTCCCAGCCGCAATTCCAGCAGCCGGGCCAGGCGAGCGACGCCGACAGCCATTCCGAAGCCGGCACCCAGGCCCCGCGCCAGCGCGGCATCTTCGCCTGATCCAACCTGAATTCAGCAAGCGAGACCACTCATGAGCAAACCGGAAGCAACCGATGAAGCCAAGCCCAAGAAGAAGGGCAAGGGCATGATGATGAAACTGCTGCTGGGCCTCGGCCTTGTCGGCGCTGGAGGCGGCGGGGTGCTCGGCCTGGTCGGCGCGGGCCTGGTCGGCGGCGGCCATGCGGAAAAGGAAGACAACACCCCTCGCCTGATCCGCAAGGGCGAGGAAGATCCCTATGCGCCCAAGGCGGAAGGCGGCAAGGAAGGCGAGGCGCCGGCAGAAGTCGATGGCGAAGGCGGCAGCGAATACCGCACGTCCTACTTCAACTTCACCGAGGACTTCACTTCGAACCTCAAGAATTCGCAGGCCCTGGTGCAGGTCAGCCTTGCCGCATCGACCCGCCGCGACGGGCGGGTGCTGCACTGGATGAAGAAGCACGAGCTGGCGATCCGCTCGTCGTTGCTGACCGTGCTGGCCGATACGCCGGAGGAAGACGTCTATTCCCCCGAAGGCAAGGCCCGCCTGCAGGTTCGCCTGACGGCCGCGATCAACAAGGTGCTGACCGATACCGAGGGCTTCGGCGGGATCGACCGCGTCTATTTCAAATCCTTCCTGGTGCAGTGAGCCCGGCGCATGCGGCCCGAACGCCAATTCATTGCCGATCACACTGTGGCGCGGCACTGCCCGGACCTGCTGTGCGAAGCACCGCAGCCCGACGACCTGTTGCCGCGCCTTGCCGCGCTGGGCGAGCACTTTTCGGCGCGCTTCGCCAGGGCCCTGCCCTCGCTCGTCGGCGGCGACAAGCCTGCCGTGCAGTGCAGCGCCCCGCGTGAATGCACCTTTGGCCAATTCGGCGAGGAGATCGGCCCGCTCGCGGCAAACAGCCTGCTGTCGCTGGCCATGCCCGGCGTTGCCTTGCTGCTCTCGGTCGAGGCGCGCGCCGTCCTGCGGCTGATCGACCGCGCCTTCGGCGGCCGCGGCGATGTTCCCGCGCAATTGCCCGCGCAGTTCCCGGTTTCGGGCGATCTCCTGATCGCGAAACTGGAACGGCTGGCGACCGACGCCCTGTGCGGCGCGCTCGGCCCGGGCAGCGCCGTCGCGCACTGCCGCCGTGACAGCAACGTGGCCCGCCTGGCCGCCTTTGCCGACACGGCGCAGGTCGCGGTGCTGGACATCGCGGTCGAGGAACAGGCGGCCTCCTGGCAAGCCAGCCTTGCCGTGCCCCTTTCCGCCCTGCCCGCCCTGTTCGGCGCCAAGGGCGCGGCGCGGCCCGTCGCCAAGGCGAACCAGGACCGGGCAATGAGCCTGGCCGCGCCGTTCGACGAGCTGCCCTTGCAGTTGCGCGCGATCCTGGTGGACATGTCCATGCCCGTTTCGAAACTTTCGGCGCTTGCCCCCGGCCAGGTGATCCCGGTGCCGGTCGCCCGCAACATTCCCCTGGTTTCAGGCACGCACACGCTCGCCCACGGCGCCATCGGCACGATCGAAGACCGCGTCGCCGTCCGCCTGACCCAATCCTTTCAGCAACAGGAACCCGCCCAATGACCTTTCAACCGCGAGGCCTCGACTTTTTGCAGGACGTCGAAGTCCGGCTGACAGTCGAGCTCGGACAGAGCCAGATGAAGCTCAAGGACGTGCTTGCCCTGGGCGAGGACAGCGTCGTCGTGCTCGACCGGATGACCGACGAACTGCTTGACGTCCTGGTCAACGGCAAGCCGGTGGCCAAGGGCGAAGTCATCGCCGAGGGCGGCCGTTTCGGGCTGCGCATCGTCGAACTGCTGGGCGCCGGCACGCCGGGCTCCGGCGCGGAGGAGCGCGGCTGATGCTTTGGTATGTGCTCAAATTGCTGGTGCTGCTCCCGTTGATCGGCCTGCTGGCCTGGGGCTCGCTGCGACTGGCGCAGAAAATGCAGCAAAAGGTCCAGGGCGGCAATGCCGGCCGGTCGATCCAGGTCACTGAAACCATGATGCTCTCGCCCGGGCTGAAGCTCGCGGTGATCGAATTTCGCGGGCGCGAGATCCTGGTCTCCGCATCGCGCACCGGGATTACCCGGCTCGCCGAGGCTCCAGTCATGGAGGACCGGGCGTGAGCACGCTTTCGCTGCTGGCCGCGGCCGCCGCCGCCGTACCCGCCCAGGGCGCCATCCCCGGCGCGCTCGACCGCGCCTTCACTTCGATGAACGGCGGACAGGCCAGCGGCATGTCGATGTCGCTGCAACTGCTGCTGCTGATGGGCCTGCTGACCATCCTGCCCAGCCTGATCCTGATGATGACCAGCTTCACCCGGATCCTGGTGGTGCTCTCGATCCTGCGCCAGGCGCTGGGCCTGCAGCAGTCGCCGCCCAACCAGGTGCTGGTCGGGCTGTCGCTGTTCCTCTCGCTGTTCGTCATGGCGCCCACGCTCGAAAAGGTGAACGCCAATGCCGTGGCCCCCTATTCCGCCGGCACGATCAATGCCGAACAGGCGATCAAGGCGGGCGGGCGGGAGTTCCACGCCTTCATGTTGCGCCAGACCCGCCAGCACGACCTTTCGATGTTCGCCGACATGGCGGGCGCTCCCAAGTTCGAGAGGGGCGAGGACGTGCCCTTTTCGGTGCTGCTGCCGGCCTTCGTCACCAGCGAACTCAAGACCGCCTTCCAGATCGGCTTCATGCTGTTCCTGCCCTTCCTGGTGATCGACCTGGTCGTCTCCTCTGTGCTGATGAGCCTTGGCATGATGATGATGTCGCCGACGATCGTCTCGCTGCCGTTCAAACTGCTGCTGTTCGTACTGGTCGATGGCTGGGCCCTGCTGATGGGCTCGCTGGCGGCGAGTTTCGGGTGATGGCGAACGCAAGGCGACCCAGTCCCTCTCCATTTTCACGAAGTGCAAATGGGGAGGTGGATCGCCCGAAGGGCGAGACGGAGGGGTATTTCCAGCGTTGCGCCATTGCCCCTCCGTCAGCGCTTCGCGCTGCCACCTCCCCATTTGTGCTTTGCAAAAATGGAGAGAGACTCATCCGGGACTTCGCCAATGGATGACACAACCTCCCTCCTCGCGCTCGCCGACCGCATGCTGTGGATCACGGCGCTGGCCGCCGCGCCGGTACTGCTGGCATCGCTCGCGGTCGGGCTGGTAGTCGGCATTGTCCAGGCGGCGACTTCGGTGAACGAGCAGACGCTCACTTTCGTCCCCAAGCTCGCCGTCACGGCATTGGTGCTGGTGGTGCTGGGCGCATCGATGATGGGCCTGGTCGCCGATTTCACCCGCGAGATCTTCGCCGCGATTGCCGGGATTTCCCGGTGATCGCACTCGATTTCGGCTTCGGCCCGCTGGAGCACGAATTCTGGCGGCTGATGTTCGCCATGACCCGGATCGGCGGCGCCATGCTGGCCGCGCCCTTCTTCGGCGCGGGCAATGTGCCGCCGCAGGTGCGGGTGATCGCAGCTGGCGCGGTGGCCGTACTGGTCTGCGCCTGGACGCCGCTTGCTGCGCCGCCCGCGCTGCTTTCGCTGAACGGCGTGTTGATCGTGCTGGGCGAACTGCTGATCGGCCTGTCGCTCGGCTTCGTGCTGCAGCTTGCCTTTGCCGCGCCGACAATTGCCGCCGAACTGATCGGCGGGGCCATGGGCATGGCCATGGCTACCAGCGTCGATCCGCACAGCGGCTCGCACTCTCCGGCGCTGGGGCAGTATTTCGCGGTGGTGCTGACCCTGGTGTTCTTCGCCAGCGGCGGCCACCTGCAATGGATCGCGCTGATCCTCGAGAGCTACCGCAATTTCCCGCCCGGCGAGACCTGGGCCATGGCCAGCCACGCCCCGCGCATCGCCGCCTTCACCACGCAGATGCTGGCGAGTGCCGTGGCGATTGCCCTGCCGGTGACACTGGTGCTACTGCTGGTGCAGATTCTGACCGGCGTGCTCAGCCGCTCCGCCCCTTCGCTCAATCTTTTCGCGCTGGGCCTGCCGGCGGGCATCATCGCCGGGCTTGCCGCGCTGATCATATCCGCGCCGCTGGCGACCGACATGTTGAGCGAAGTCTCCGCCAATGCCATTTCCTCGGCCCATGAGTTGGTGCGGCAATGAGCGAGCAAGCCGGCGAAAAGACATTCGCACCAAGCGCCAAGCGCCGCCGTGACGCCGCGCAAAAGGGCGACGTCCTGCGCTCGCGCGACCTGGGCGCGGCCGCTTCTCTCCTCGCCGGCGCCACCGCGCTGAAATACGCCGGGCCCTGGGCCATCGACTGCATGGCCAATGCCATGCGCCAGAGCATGACCTGGGACCGCGCGGCGATCGACAACTTCGCGCCGGGCCAGATGATGCTCGGCATTTTCGGCCTGGTGCTGCCGCCGGTGCTGTTGCTCGGGCTGGTCGCGCTGCTGGCATCGCTGCTCTCGCAGATCGCCCTGGGCGACGGGCGCTGGGTGCCGGGCAATCTCGCGCCCAAGGCCTCGCGGATCAATCCGCTGTCCGGCTTCAAGCGGATGTTCGGCGCGGCGGGCTGGATCGAGGCCGGCAAGGGCCTGCTCAAGGTCGGCCTGCTGGGCGCCATGGCCGGGCTGTGGGCGCGCGGGCAGTGGGCCGACCTGCTGGGGCTCGGCCGCTCCGAGTTGCACGGCGCGCTGGCGCGAAGCTGGGATGCGGTGGTCTCGCTGCTGTTCCTGCTTGCAGCCGGCCTTGTCATCATCGCGCTGATCGACTTTCCGGTGCAGTGGCTGCGCCGCATGATGCGCCTCAAGATGACGCAGCAGGAAATGCGCGACGAGCACAAGGAGGCCGAAGGCTCGCCCGAACGGCGCGCCGCGGTGCGCCAGCGCCAGCGCCAGATCGCCATGGGCTCTGTCGCCAGCGCCATGCGCGAGGCGCAATTCGTCATCACCAACCCGACCCATTTCGCCGTCGCCATGACCTATGACCCGGAAAAGGCCTCCGCGCCGATCGTGCTGGCCAAGGGACGCGGCGAGAAGGCACTGGCCATGCGCGAACTCGCGCGCGAATACGAAGTGCCGCTGCTGGAATTCCCGGCCCTTGCCCGCTCGGTCTATTACACCACCCGCGAGCGGCAGGTGATCCGCGAGGAGCTCTATGCCGCCGTCGCCAGCGTGCTGGCCTTCGTCTTCTCGCTGAAGCGCGGCGAACATCCGCCAGCTCCGGCCATCGACGTGCCAATCCACATCCGCTTCGACGCGGAAGGCCGCCTGGACCCCAAGGCGAGCGCTTAATCGCGGCCGGATGCCGCCGTTCTCACACACATGGTCACCACCAGTTCGACATCCTCCGCGACGCAATCGATCATCACCGCGCTCGGCGCTGGCAGCGGCATCGACATGGCGAGCCTGACGAGCAACCTCGCCGCCGCCCAGTTTGCCGCGCGCAGCGACCGCTTGCAGGCGAAATCGGATACGCTCGACGCCCAGATTTCAGCGGCGACCAATCTCAAGAGCATGCTGACCACGCTGTCGCAGTCGATCGGCACGCGGGTGCGCCAGGGCGACCTGTCGCCCCAGCCGCAGGTGGCCAACGGCGCCGTCGCCAGGGCCAGCCTTTCCGGCACGCCGGTGCAGACCGGCTCCTTCACGCTCGAGGTTACCAAACTGGCGACTTCGCAGACGCTCGCTAGCCCGCCCCTCGCCGCCCCGACCAGCCTGACCGGTTCGGGCACGCTGACGCTGCGCTTCGGCACCATTGCCTCTGGCACCTTTACCGAAGACAGCGGCCACGCCTCGGTCGACATCGCCATTCCCGCCGGGGCGACGCTCAGCGATGTCGCCGCGCGGATCAACGGCGCGCGCGCCGGGGTCAGCGCCTATGTCGCCAATACGGTCGATGGCGCCCAACTGGTGCTCAAGGGCTCGGAAGGCGCGGCCAACGCCTTCATTCTCGAAGCCACCGAAACGGTCGGCGACGAAGGCCTCGCCAATCTCGCCTGGACGCCCGCCGGCGATCCGGCCAGGCTGCTGGCGAGCGCCGGCAATGCCGCATACAAGCTCGACGGCCTTTCGGCCACTTCGCCCAGCAACAAGGTGAGCGAGGCCATTCCCGGCGTATCGCTGCAACTCACCGCGACCAACATCGGCGCGCCGACGAGCATTACCTTCAGCAACCCGGCCGATGCGATTACCACGGCCATGCAGGACCTTACCGACGCGCTCAACGAAGTGGCGGCGGAACTGACCAGGGACACCGACCCGCTGAACGGCGATCTTGCCCGCGACGACGGCGCCCGCGCCATTCGCCGTGCCTTTTCGCAGCTTGCCGGCACGGTGATCATGCCCAACGCGGCCAGCAGCGCGCCGCGCACGCTGGCGGACCTTGGCCTATCCACCCAGCGCGACGGCACCTTCAAGCTCGACACCGCCAGGCTGACAGCCACGCTGCAGAGCGATCCGCAGGGCGCGGCGGCGATGTTCACCAACGGTCTGTTCGGCGTCTACGCGACAGTCGACAGCATTGTGCGCAAGACCGTGCAGTCCACTCTGCCCGGCTCGCTGACCGGCTCGATCGCCAAGTACACCTCGCAGAAGAGCAAGATCGGCACCGATCTCGCCAAGATCGCCGAGCAGCAGGAAAGCCTGCGCGCGCAACTGGTGAAGCGCTTCGCTTGGGCTGACAGCAGTGTCGGCGCGTCGAAATCGACCATGTCCTTCCTGCAGAACCAGATCGACGCGTGGAACGCGCGTAACGATTGATGAGCGCGATGCTTGCCTTGCGATCGCCCGGCGAAGCCTACCGCCGGGTCGAACTCGACGCCCGGATCGGCGGCGCCGACCCGCGCCAACTGGTCACGCTGTGCTTCGAAAAGCTGGACGAGGCCTTGTCGGCCGCGCTGTTCGCTCACCGTGGCGGCGACATCGCCGGGCGCAGCAAGGCCGTCACCCAGGCGCTTTCGGCCGTCACCGCGCTGCTGCTTGGCGTCGATGGCCACGCCGGAGTCGCGGCGGCCCTGCGCCAATTCTATGGCGCTGCCCGGCAGGGGCTGCTTGACAGCGCCCTCGCCTTCGATCCGGAGAAAATCGCGGAAATGCGCCAGGATTTCGCCGACATCGCCAGGGCAACCGCAACCTGAGCATAGTCTCCAATGCCCAGTTGTCGGGTTCCGTTTTCGCCGCTAGGCTGTCTTCGCGATGAAAGAGCTGTTCCAGTATTCTGCCACCACCGAAGGCATTACCGTGCGCGTCGCGGTGAACTTCCTGCCCGAGCAATCGCGCATCGAGGCGGGCAAGTGGTTCTGGGTCTATCACATCCGCATCGAAAACGATTCGGATGAGACCGTGCAGCTCCTCACCCGCCACTGGCGCATCACCGATGGGCGCGGCGCGGTGAACCTGGTCGAAGGCGATGGCGTGGTCGGCGAACAGCCGGTGCTCCACCCCGGCGGCACCCACGATTACGTCTCCGGCTGCCCGCTCAACACGCCGACCGGCAGCATGGAAGGCCATTACACCTTCCGGCGCGACGACGGCACTGCGCTCAAGGCGGAGATACCGTTCTTCCGGCTGACCGCGCCCACCGCCGCAACCCGGCCCGCGGGAAACACCGCGCCATGATCCCCGCCCCCCCGATAGTTTACGTCGCCGCCGGGTGATCCGGGCGGAGCTCCGATGAAACGGACACACCTGCCCCTGAACGCGCTCCGCGTGTTCGACGCTGCCGCGCGCCATCTTTCGTTCACCCGCGCGGCCGACGAACTGGCCGTCACGCCCGCCGCCGTCGGCCAGCAGATTCGCGCGCTCGAAGACCTGCTCGGTGTCGTCCTGTTCCGCCGCACCAGCAAGGGGCTGGAGCTGACCGACGAGGCGATTGCCGGCCTTGAACCGCTGCGCACCGGCTTCCTGCATTTCGAGGACGCCGTGCAGGCGATGCAGGCGGGCCAATCGAGCCACGTCTATACCATCGCCGCCCCGCGCGATTTCTTCGCCGCCTGGCTCGCCCCGCGCCTGGCCGATTACCGCAAGGCCAATCCCGACGTGCGCTACGTGCTGGTCGATGGCGAGATGACCGATTTCACCGAGGCCAATCTCGATCTGGCAGTGCGCTGGATCGAGGGCCCGGACGACCTCGAAGGCCTGCAGCTCGGCCCGGCCGAACTGGTGACGCTGGGCCCGGCGGACGGGGACTGGATTGCCTGGCCCGGCGATCCCAACCCCGCCGGTGAAGGCAGCGAGGCGGAAGCGCAACTGACTGTCGGCGATGCCGGCCAGGCGCTGTCCGCCGCCACTGCCGGCATGGGCCGCGCCCGGGTCCCCGCCATGCTCGCGGCCGGCCTGATCGAGCGCCAGGCCGCCGCCCCCGGACTGCCCGAGCCTTGCCGCCGCGCCTACTGGCTGGTCGCGCCCTTGCCGCAGTGGCGGCAGAAGAAAGTCAAGGCGCTGGTGGCATTCCTCGCTTCGACCTGATTTTTCCGCAACGCAGCAAGACCGGGGTGGATCATCCGCCCCTGCTCGCCTAGCATCGCCGCATGGCCGGAGCTGTCGCATTCTCACCCACTTCGCCGCTGGGCGATGCCCTGGTCATTCTGGGTGCGGCGGGAATCGTCATCCCGCTGTTCGCGCGCTTTCGCATCACGCCGATCATCGGCTTCATCCTGGTCGGCCTCGCCGTAGGCCCCTATGGCCTGGGCGCTTACACTGCGGCGCAGCCTTGGCTCCACTACGTCACCATCTCGGATCCTCACGCACTGGAGCCATTCGCCGAATTCGGCATTGTCCTGCTGCTGTTCTCGGTCGGCCTCGAACTGTCGTTCGAGCGGCTTTGGGCGATGCGCCGCGAAGTGTTCGGCGTGGGCGTGCTGGAACTGCTGGGCTCGGCCCTGCTGATCGCGGCGGGGCTGATCGCGCTGGGCAACAGTGCGCCCGCGGCGCTGGCGCTGGGCTTTGCCCTTGCCCTTTCCTCGACCGCGCTGGTGCTGCGCATCGCCGATCTCAAGAGCCCGGTCGGCCGCGCCGCGCTGTCGATGCTGCTGCTGGAGGACATCGCGCTGGTACCGATCGTCTTCCTGCTGGGCGCGATGGGCCGTGGCGGGGCGGAACAGAGCGGCGAGGACCTGTTGCAGATCCTTGGCTGGGGAGCGCTGGTCATTGCCGTGATGCTGGCGATCGGCCGCTTCGCCCTGCCCGTGCTGTTCGCCCAGGCGGCGCGGACCAAGAGCCCCGAGTTGTTTCTGGCCGCCAGCCTGCTGGTGGTCATCGCCGCCTCGCTGGCGACAAGCTCGGTCGGACTGTCGCCGATCGTCGGGGCGCTGCTCGCCGGCCTGCTGATCGCCGAGACCCATTATCACGGCGAAGTCGAGGCGATGACCGCGCCGTTCAAGGGGCTGGCGCTGGGCATATTCCTGATCACCGTCGGCATGGGCCTGGATCTGTCGCGAGTGGCGCAGCAGCCTCTGCAGATCCTGACCGCCGTGGCGCTGGTGCTGGTGGCCAAGGCGCTGGTGACCGGCCTGCTGATGCGCGTCATGGGCGCACGCCCCGGCACCGCGACCGAAGTCGGCATCCTGCTCGCCAGCCCATCCGAGACCACGCTGATCGTGCTCTCCGCCGCCATCGCCGCGCGGCTGATATCCGCCGATGCGGCGCAGTTCTGGCAGATCGTCACGGCCATCGGCATGACCATCACGCCGCTGCTGGCCTGGCTCGGCCGCCGGGCGGGCCAGCGCGTCGATATCGCCGCGCCCAGGCCGGACGAGGAACACGATGCCGAAGAACGCCATGCGATCATCATCGGGCTTGGCCGGGTCGGCCGGCTGATCGCCGACATGCTGACGGCTCACGACATTCCCTATGTCGCGGTGGACAGCGA
>JAYRPK010000029.1:0-9883 GCA_041911195.1 Novosphingobium sp.
GAAGCGACCGGCGCCAAGCTGGTCGAAGGCTACGGGCTGACCGAAAGTTCGGGCGTGGTCTCGGTCAATCCCTATGAGGGAGAGGTGCGCGCGGGCACGATCGGCCAGCCGCTCCCGGCGACGCGGCTGCGGCTGCTCGACAAGGAAGACGCCGGAAAGGATGCCCCTCCGGGCGAGGCCGGCGAACTGGCGATCCAGGGGCCGCAGGTTATGCAGGGCTACTGGAACCGCCCCGATGCGGCCGCAGTCGCCTTCGCCACACGCGACGACGGCCTTTGGCTGCGCACAGGCGACATCGCCGAGATCGACCAGGATGGCTATGTCCGCATCGTCGATCGCAGCAAGGACATGATCGCGGTCGGCGGGTTCAAGGTCTTTCCCAGCCAGGTCGAGGCGGTACTGCTGGAAAATCCGGCGGTGCGCGAAGCGCTGGTGATCGGCATGGCCGACCCCTACCTCGGCGAAGTGCCGCGCGCCTTCGTCACGCTCAAGCCCGGAATTGGTGACAGTGCCGGCGACAGCGGCGATGCGCTGAAGGAATGGATCAACGGCCGCCTGGGCAAGCACGAGAGGGTCGACATGGTGGTGGTGCGCGAAAGCCTGCCCAAGACCATGGTCGGCAAGCTCGACCGCAAGGCGCTGCGCGCCGAATTGGCGAGCCAGTCGTCAAGCTGAAGCCGGTTCGGCTCCGGGCCGGTGTCGGCCCGGGCCAAGAGGCGCCCGATCAGGAGGCGGCGCTGTCCGCAAGCAGCGCTGGGGCGCTGTGATCCTCGGCGGCAAGCGGTTCGAAAGCGAACCGGTCCGAATCGTTGGCGGCCTGGGCGCCGGTGCGGCTGGCGGTAAAGCGGCCTTCGACCTGCGCGCCGGGTTCGATGCTGAGCGTGTTGTAGATCACGTCGCCGCGAATGCGCGCGGTCCGGTGGATCACCAGTTCGTCGGCTTCGATGGTGCCTTCCACCAGGCCGGCAAGCTTGGCGCTTTGGGCGACGACTGAACCGGCGATCTCGCTGCTTTCGCCCTGCACCAGCCCGGTGCAGCGAATGTCGCCCTCAACCTTGCCATCGATATGCAGGTCGGAAGCGGAGGCGATATCGCCCTTGATGGCGGTGTCCGCACCCAGGATCGAGAAAGTGGGGTTGGCCATGTTGCGGCTAGCCACCGTTCGCGTCATGGGCGGGGTCTGCCCCTCGGTCTTTTTCGAAAACATGAGTCGCTGCCTCCAGGAATGGGCGCGGATTGACCGGTTGGTCGTGGAGCCGCACTTCGAAATGCAAGTGTGGCCCGGTCGAACGGCCCGTGCTGCCGATCGCCCCGATCACGTCTCCCGGCCGGACGGTCTGTCCCTGCCGTGCGCGGAACGCCGACATGTGAGCATAGCGTGTCATCAGCCCATTGCCATGATCGATTTCGATGCAGTTGCCGTAACCCGCCTTCTGGCCGGCAAAGCTTACCACGCCCTTGGCCGCGGCATAGATCGGCGCGCCGACCGGCCCGCGAAAATCGAGCCCGGCATGAAACGCGCCCGAACCGGTGAACGGATCGGAGCGATAGCCGAAGCCGGAGGAAATGAATTCGAGGCTGGCGGGCAGGAACCGGGGAATGCCGGCCAGGCCGCGCTCCAGCAGGTTCATCCGCGCCAGGCTGGCGCCGAGCCGTTCGAAGCGTGGATCGATCGAGCCATTCGCCGATGTCGCCAGAGCCTGCAGCGGGCCGCCCTGGGCCGAGCGGTCGTCAAGCGAGGCCAGCATGGCGTTGGGGTCGAGGCCCGCCCGGCGGATCGAAGCCATTGCGCGCTGGGCACGCCGGTCGGCAAGGCGAGTCAGGCCCTCGACGAAGGCCAGTTGCCGCGCCTCGATCCGGGCTAGGTTGGCAGCTTCGGGAACCGACATCGAGACCTTGTTGACGGTTTGCGACGCCTGTTCATTCGAATTGCTGACCGTTTCGCCTGCCTTGCTGTCATCCGGCAGGCTGCCGAGACTGGCCTGGGTCACTTGCTCGAGAAAGCCCTGCCGGCGCTGGAGATCCTGCGCGACCTTGTCGAGATCGCTGCGATAGGCCGTCACCCGGCTTTCAGCGGAGGCTACCTTGGCCTCGCGATCGAGCAGCGCCAGCCGGTCACGCGTAGAGATGAGCTGGCCGATCGCCACCGAGGCCATGGTCGCCAACCAGGCGATCAGCAGCAGCGCTACCAGCGCGGCAGCCGCGGCCTGCAGCCTCGTTCCGATCTTGATGAAGCGGACCTGCCCTTGCGAACGCATGAAGAATTCGCGTTCCGGGAACCAGATCCGCAGGCGTTCCTGGAGATCGCCAACGGCCAGCCTTTTCAAGACGACCCCGCCTATTGCCTGATTTTTGATCGGGGGCGGCTAGCAGGAGTTGGCAGTCGTGGCGAATCCGGGAGTCCCGGTGTGGGACGAATCGCGACGAGTCGGACGAGTCCCGCGATGAATCGATCCGGGCCAAAAGGAATCGTTAAGCGGCGGTGCGTCAATGCCGCCGCACCGATTCGCCCGAGCCGGATGACAGGGCTTTGCGCCGGTGCTAATCGCCCCTGCATGACCGCACAGCACCTGCCGATTGAATCGCCCGATCATGTCATTCGCGACCTCGCGATCGCCGGCCGCGCCGCGCAGCGCCTGCTTGCCCGGATGGGCGATGCCGAAAAGGCGGCGGCGCTCAAGGCGGCGGCCAGTGCACTGCGCGATGCCGAGAGCG
This sequence comes from Novosphingobium sp., assembly GCA_041911195.1. GTDB lineage: Bacteria > Pseudomonadota > Alphaproteobacteria > Sphingomonadales > Sphingomonadaceae > Novosphingobium. The sequence continues at coordinate 2,716 of JAYRPK010000029.1, forward strand.
AGATCCTTGCCGCCAATGCACGTGATCTTGCCGCGGGGGAAGCCAACGGCCTGACCAAGGCCATGCTCGACCGGCTCAAGCTCGATCCGGCTCGGCTTGCCGGGATCGCCGATGCGGTCGATCAGGTCGCCACTCTGCCCGATCCGGTTGGTGAGACGATCGACGCCAGCGAGCGGCCAAACGGCATGAAGCTCAGCCGGGTGCGGGTGCCGATCGGGCTGATCGGCATCATCTACGAAAGCCGCCCCAATGTCACCGCGGATGCGGCGGCGCTGTGCCTGCGTTCGGGCAATGCCGTGCTGCTGCGCGGCGGCAGCGAGGCGGTCCATTCCAATCGGGCGATTCACGCCGCCCTGGTGCGCGGGCTGGAGCGTGCCGGCGCGCCCGCCGATGCGGTGCAACTGGTCCCCAGCCAGGACCGCGCCCTGGTCGGAGCCATGTTGGCCGCCGCCGGGCTGATCGACATGATCGTGCCGCGCGGCGGCAAGAGCCTGGTGGCGCGGGTCCAGGCCGATGCCCGCGTGCCGGTGCTCGCCCATCTCGACGGCATCTGCCATACCTACATCCATTCCGCCGCCGATCCGGTCATGGCCGAGCGAATCGCGCTCAATGCCAAGATGCGGCGCACCGGGATCTGCGGGGCGATGGAAACCCTGCTGCTCGACGCCCAGTTTCCCGCAAGTTCGCAAGTGCTTGGCGCTCTGCTCGATGCTGGCTGCGAACTGCGCGGCGATGCCCGGGCGCGCTCGCTCGATCCACGCATCGTGCCGGCCAGCGCCAACGACTGGGACACCGAATATCTCGACGCGATCCTCTCGGTCGCCGTCGTCGATGGCCTCGACGAGGCGCTGGCCCACATCGCCCGGCACAGCTCCAGCCATACCGAAGCGATCGTCACCGAAGACGCCTCGGCGGCCGAGCGGTTCCTGTCCGAGGTCGACAGTGCCATTGTCATGGTCAATGCCTCGACCCAGTTCGCCGACGGTGGTGAATTCGGGCTTGGCGCCGAAATCGGCATTGCCACCGGGCGCTTGCACGCGCGCGGGCCGGTGGCGCTCGAAGGGCTGACGACCTACAAGTGGCAAGTGCGCGGGACAGGCCAGACGCGACCTTGAACGCGATCCGCACCGGCATTCTGGGTGGCAGTTTCAACCCCGCGCATGGCGGCCACCGGCGCATTTCGCTGTTCGCGATGCAGGGGCTGGCGCTCGACGAAGTGTGGTGGCTGGTCTCGCCGGGCAACCCGCTCAAGCCGGAAAAGGGCATGGCGCCGCTGGCCGCCCGGGCGGCTTCGGCCAGGCGGCAGGCGCGCCGGGCGCCGATCCGGGTCAGCGCGATCGAGCGCGACCTGGGTACGCGCTATACCGTCGATACCCTGGCCCAATTGCGCCGCCGCTGGCCTCGCCGCCGCTTCGTCTGGCTGATGGGCGCGGACAATCTGGCGCAGTTTTCGCGCTGGAAAAGCTGGCGCGCGATAGCCCGCGCGATGCCGATTGCGGTGATTGCCCGGCCGGGTTATGATGCCCGCGCCCTCGCGAGCCCCGCGATGGCCTGGCTCAGGCGTTACCGGAAGCCTGCCGCCAGTCTCCGCAGCCGGACAGGATGGAGCGCACCCGCGCTGGTGTTGTTGCGTTTCGATCCCGACAGCCGATCGGCCACTGCCTTGCGCAAGGCTGATCCGCACTGGGCCGCCAGAGAGGCCCTTCCCAACTTGCGCGACAGCCTGACCCGCCGTCCAATCGCGGCGGTTCCGGCATGACCGCGCATGCTGTCGCACTTCCCGCCTCGCCCAGAGGCATTGCAACGGGAGCCCCATGACTCAAATGCAATCCCAGCCAGCCCCGGCAGGCGAGAACCCCGATTCCGGCGCCGGCCTTACCGCCCAGCCCGGATCGCTGCTCGCGCTAGTGCTCCATTCGCTCGACGAAGACCAGGCGCAGGAGGTGGTGGCCATCCCGCTCGAGGGCAAGACCGCGATTGCCGATCACATGGTGATCGCTTCGGGCCGATCGAGCCGCCAGGTCGCGGCGATCGCCGAAAAGCTGGCCGAGCGAATCAAGCACGCCGGCTTCGGCCACGCCCGGATCGAGGGACTGCCGGCCGCCGACTGGGTGCTGGTCGATGCCGGCGACGTTATCGTCCATGTCTTCCGCCCCGAAGTGCGCAGCTTCTACAACCTTGAGCGGATGTGGGCCTTCGGGGATGCGGCCGCCGGTACCGCCTGACGGAGATGATGCGGCTGCATGTCGTTGCCCGTGGCAAGATCGGCCGCACTCCCGAGGCTGAGCTTTTCGGCCGCTATGCCAAGCGCATTGCCTGGCCGTTCCTATTGACCGAATTGCCCGACGCGGGCGGGCAGGCGCCCGCGCCGCTTGCTCCCGCGCGCGAGGTGCTGCTCGACGAGCATGGCCGGCAGATGACCTCGCAGCAGTTCGCCGAACTGCTGGGCCAATGGCGCGACCAGGGCATTCGCGAAGCCCGCTTTCACATCGGCGCGGCCGATGGCCACGGCGAAAAGGCCCGCGCATCGGCCGACCTGCTGCTGGCATTCGGCGCGATGACCTGGCCGCACATGCTCGCCCGCGCCATGCTGGCCGAACAATTGTGGCGGGCGACCAGCATTTTGGCTGGCCATCCCTATCATCGTTCGGGATAGGGCTTTGCCGATGAACAGCCGCACCGTCTGCCTGCTTGCCTGCGCATTGCCGATCGGCCTGCTCGCGGCAGCCATGGCCATCGCGCAGCAGGCCCCGGTCTACGACGATCCGCAGGCGCTGCAGGCTGCCCTCGCCGAAGCCAGAGCGCAGGGTCAGGAGGCCCGCCAGCGCGCCGAGCGGCTGGAAGGCGAGGCCGCGCAGGCCAGCGAGGCGGTCGAGAAGACCGAGCGCGAAGCCGCCTCGATCGCCGCGCGCATCCAGCAATCGCAAGCCGACATGGCGGCGCAGCAGGCCAATATCGGCCTGATCGAGTTGCAGCGGGCCATGCTGCGCGCGCGGCTGGCCGAAAAGCAGCGGCCGCTGACCGGGCTGACTGCCTCGCTGCAGCGCCTCTCGCGGCGCCCGCCGATCCTGTCGCTGCTGCGCCAGGGTTCCCTGCGCGAAACCGTCTATCTGCGCGCCGCGCTGGCCGCCATGCTGCCCGAAGTCGAGCGCCGCACCGCTTCGCTGCGCGCAGAGCTGGCTCGTGGACGCGTACTGCAGGACCAGTCGCGCCAGGCTGTGGCCGCCCTGCGCGCGGGCGAAGCCGAACTGCGGCGCCAGCGCGAGGCGCTGGTGGCGATCGAAACCCGCCAGCGGCTCGCATCGCGAACCGCGGGCGGACAGGCGGACCGCGAGGCGGAACTGGCGCTGGCCTTCGCCGAGCAGGCCAAGGATCTCGATGCCCTGTCGGCCAACGTCGATCGCGCCGGGGCCTTGCGCGAGGAGCTGGCGCGGCTGCCGGGCCCGGTCCTGCGCCCGGCGCGTCCACAGGACGCCCAGGTCAGCGCCGCTGATCTCGCGCCGAGGCCGCCGGCGGGCCTTTCGACCTATGTCATGCCGGTAGCGGGCAGTCTGGCCGCTGGTTTCGGGGAAGCGAGGCAGGGGCAGCCGGCCTCGAAGGGCATTGTCCTGGTCGCCCGGCAAGGCGCGCAGGTCGTCGCCCCCGCCGCCGGGCGCGTCGCCTTTGCCGGACCATTCAAGGGCTTCGGCACGATCGTCATCATCGAACACGCCGGCGGCTGGACATCGCTGGTCACCGGCCTTGCCCAGCTCGACACCCGGGTGGGCGAATCGCTGGTCGCGGGCTCGCCGATTGGCATCGCCGGAGCCGGCCGGCCGCAGATTTCGCTCGAACTGCGGCGCCTTGGCGAGCCGGTTAACCCGCTCGAATATATCAAGGCGCTATGAACACCGCGCCATCTGGCATTCAGCTTGTTTGCGCGATAGAATTGCGCCGAGATTGGAAAGGCATTTCGAGCCAATGAAATTCGCTTCCTATGCACGCGCCGCGCTGCTGCTTGGCACTGTCGCCCTGTTGCCGGCGACCACGGCCGGCCTGGCCGCGGTCGATGGCCGGGCGACGCCGCAATTCGGCAAGCTCTTGGCCGTCTACCAATTGGTCAAAGCCAACTACGTTGATCAGGTCGACGACACCAAGCTGATGAAGGGCGCGATCGACGGCATGCTGTCCAGCCTCGATCCGCACAGCTCCTATCTCGATGGCGCCAGCCTGCAGCGACTGCAGACCATGATCGACGGCAACTATTCGGGCCTCGGCCTGTCGGTGGTGATGGACGATGGCGCGGTCAAGGTGGTGTCGCCGATGCGCGGCAGCCCGGCGGAGCGGGCCGGGGTCAAGGCCGGCGACTTCATCACTCATCTCGACGGCAAGCTCTATTACGGCGGCGATCTCGACGAGGCAGTGGCCAAGATGCGCGGCGAGGCGGGAACCTCGATCCGGCTGACCATCTTTCGCCCCGGCCGCGAGGAGCCTTTCGACGTGACGGTGGTGCGCGGCGTGATCAGCCTCGAGCCAGTCACTTCCAAGCTCGACAACGGCATCGGCATTGTCACGGTCAACGAATTTTCGCGCAATGTCGGCAACCAGGTCAATGCCGAGATCCAGCGGATGAAGCAGCAATCGGGCGGCAAGCTGACCGGGATCGTGCTCGACCTGCGTTCGAACCCGGGCGGCTCGCTGGATGAGGCGGTGGCCCTGTCCGACCTGTTCCTGACCAGCGGCGACATCGTTTCGCAGCGCGGTCGGATCGCCAGCGAGAACGAATATTACCGCGCCGAATCAATGTTCCGCGGCGATGCCGCGCGCGGCATTCCGCTGGTGGTGCTGATCGATGCTGGCAGCGCTTCGGCTTCGGAGATCGTCGCCGGTGCGTTGCAGGACCAGCACCGCGCGGTGATTATGGGCGAGCGCAGCTTCGGCAAGGGCTCTGTCCAGCAGATGATCCCGCTCGACCGCACCAGCGCGATCAAGATCACCACGGCTCGCTATTATACGCCCTCGGGCAAGTCGGTGCAGGAAGGCGGCATCGAGCCCGATATCCGGGTGCCGCAGCTCAGCGATCCCGATGCGCGTAAGCGCACCGAGCGGGCCATGCGCGAAAGCGACCTGCGCGGCCATCTGATCAACGAGATCAATCTCGACGACAAGCAGCTGGAGACCGACAAGCAGGACGATCCTCGCTTCCGCCTGACCAGCGATCAGCTCAAGGCGCGCGGGATCACCGACTTCCAGCTGCATTACGCCATCGAAACCCTGCGCCGCACCGGTTCCGGGCAGGTGCTGGCGACGCGGCGGCCATAGCAATATGTTGAAGGACAAGGCCGCACTGCTGGCGCTGCTGACGCCGCTTGCTCTGCTGGGCGGGGCCTATGTCTCGCAATACGGCTTCGGCCTCTATCCTTGCGAGATGTGCTGGTGGCAGCGCTATGCCCATTTTGCCGCGCTGGCGCTGGCCGTGCTGGCCCTGTTGATGCGCGGTAACCGGGCGCTGGTCATGCTCGCGGCGCTGGCGATCGGCGTGTCGGCGGCTATCGGCCTGTTCCATGCCGGGGTCGAATACGAATGGTGGAAGGGCTTTACGGCCTGCACCGCCAATCCGGTCGCGGGCGGCGGTAACCCGCTCGGTGCGATCATGAACGCTCCGATGGTGCGCTGCGACGTGGCACCGTGGACGCTGTTCGGCATTTCGCTGGCCGGTTTCAATTTCCTGTTTTCAGGTGTCGGTGCCGCTGCGATCCTTTGGCTGCTGCGCCGGCCGGGCGGGAGCCGGGCATGAGCGAGCGCCCTTCCGACCGCATGATCCGCGTCGACCAGGCCGGCGAATATGGCGCGACCCGGATCTATGCCGGGCAACTGGCGGTGATGGGCAACCGCGCGCCGCTGGCCGGCGAAGTGGCAGCCATGGCCGATCAGGAAGCGGCGCACCTCAAGCGCTTCGACATGCTGATGAGCGCGCGCGGCGTGCGGCCCACGGCATTGCAACCCTTCTGGAACGTGGCCGGTTTCGCGCTTGGCGCTGCGACCGCGCTGATCGGGCCCAAGGCGGCCATGGCCTGCACGGCGGCGATCGAGGAGGAAATCGACCGGCATTACACCCGCCAGCTCGAGCAACTGAAAGAGAGCGATGCCGAACTGGCGGGCCTCGTCGCCGAATGCCGCGAGGACGAGCGCGCCCACCGCGATACGGCAATCGAAGCCGGGGCCGAGCAGGCGCCCGCCTATCCCTTGCTGGCAGGGGCGATCCGGCTGGGTTGCCGCATGGCCATTCGACTTTCCGAAAGAATCTGACCACTTGCCGCAAGTCAATGCCGGCACGGCGGCTTCATCTATCATTCACGGCCGTTGCCCCCTATATCGGCCCAATTCAGCGCAAGGAGCAAATGCAGTGCCGCGCCTCTCGATTTTACTGGCCTCGATCGCCCCCGTCCTTCTGTTTGCCGCCCCGCCCGCCATGTCCGAGGAAGGCGCCGAAGCAGGTGGGGGCCGGGTCAATGCCCTGATCGTCTATGGCGATGATCCCTGTCCGCAATCCAATGCGGACGAGATCACGGTCTGCGCGCGCAAATCGGAATCGGAGCGCTATCGCATTCCCGAAGCGCTGCGAGAGTCCGATTCGCCCGAGAATCGCGCCTGGACAGACCGGGTGCTTGCCTATGAAACCGTTGGCGCTTCCGGAACGCTGAGCTGCTCGGCAGTGGGCGCGGGCGGCATGACCGGCTGTCTCAACAAGCTGATCGGCACCGCCTATGCCGAAAAGCGCAACGATCCCAACATCCGCTTCAGCGAACTGATCGCCGCCGAGCGCGAACGGCGCATGGCCACCATCGATGCCGATGCGGCCGCGACCCAGGCAAGGGTCGAAGAACTGGAGCGCGAATTCGAGGCTCGCCAGCGCGCCCAGCAGGACGGCGATACAGCTCCGGCGCAGCCCGCGCCCGCCTCTCCCCAAGCCGGCGGCGCACCGCCGCCGCCCAGCCAATAGGCTTTAGAGCACGTTTCGACCATTCTGGGTCACTATGATTGCGACAGGAAGCCCGCTGGCGAGGCGCGGCGCGCGGCAGGGGCCGGGAGCCCCTGCTAGCGACGCAACGCTGTCCAGAGGGCTTCCTGTCGCAACCCCTCCGGGGCGGGCCGATTTTGGCCCGTCACAGCGTCGCTCGTCGCGCCC
>JAYRPK010000030.1:0-6126 GCA_041911195.1 Novosphingobium sp.
ATCCCCCGAAGCGCCCGCGCGCCGGGATGCGGCACGCCGTTTCACGCCCGGGGGCGGATAAGTCGCAGGGTAAGGCCAAGCTTGCGCATGCGGCGGGCTATGGGGGCTGATCCGGCGATTGTAAAGGGCAAGTGCGCATGCCCGGCCCAAGCCGATCAGGTGGGCTTTGCAGGATCGGGTTGACCGCCGACCTGCGGCGTGCTGACGGGCAGCCAGATACCCATCCAACCGGCAAGAGAGATTCCATGGCAGACCAGACTATCGCCGAGCGCTTGCTCGACCTCATCCAGGCAGAAGGCATCGACACCCTGTTCGGCATCCCGGACCCGAGTTTCTTTGCCTTGTTCCTCGAAGCCGAGCGGCGCGGCATGCGGGTCATTTCGCCACACCACGAACAGGCCGCCGCGCTGACCGCCGACGGCCTTTACCGCATGACCGGCAAGCCGGTGGTGCTGTGCATGAACAAGGGCCCGGGCGTCGCCAACATCATGGCGGGCGTCAACTTCCTGATGAAGGAATGCGTGCCGGCGGTGTGCATCATGGCCAACCGCCAGCGGTTCTACGAACAGAAGGTCCGCCGCGGCAAGATGCAGTACATGAGCCAGCCGCCGCTGTTCCAGAACACGGTCAAATACGCCGGCACCATCGAATACCCCCAGCAGCTCGACGAGATCATGCACGAGGCCTTCCGCAAGGCGCAGGGCGGCGTGCCGGGACCGACCTTCGTCGAACTGCCGCTGGGCGTGATGCAGGCCAAGTTCGACGGCAAGCCGGCGCTCAAGCCCGAGCAGTATCGCCTTGTCCACCAGCGCGCCGACGCGCAGTCCATCGCACAGGCGCGCGACCTGCTGGCCAATGCCAAAGCGCCGGTGCTGCTGCTCGGCCAGGGCTGCTTCGTCAGCCGAGCCCATGCCGCGCTGACCGAGCTGGCCGGCAAGCTGAACTGCCCGATCCTGCAGACCAACGCGGTCGAGGCGGTACTGCCGGGCATGGAAGCCCGCACCTTCCCCTATAGCTCCGAAGTCGGCGCCGAGATCGCCAGCGGATCCGACGTCGTCCTCGCCATCGGCACGGAACTTGGCGAAGCGCTGAACTATGGCCGCGGCCACTCCTGGAAGCAGGGCAACGAAACCCGCAAGTGGATCTATGTCGAGCGCGACCCCATGGCGATGGGCGTCAATCGCCCGATCGACGTGCCGCTGGTCGGCGACCTGCGCGATATCGTGCCACAGATCAGCGAAGCCCTCGCGGGCGTCAGCCGCACGCTCCCCGCCGAGCTTAGCGGCTGGACCCAGCGCCGCGATGCGCACAAGCAGTCGATCGAGGATTACGTGCCCAAGCGCTCGATGCCGATCCACCCGGGCCTCGTGCCCATCGAGACGACCAAGGTGCTCCCCGCCGATTCGATCCTGATCCGCGACGGCGGCGGCGCCAGCATGTGGGCCTCCGCCCTCGTCCAGTTCACCCCGCGCGATTCGATGTGGAGCTCCAACTGGGGCGCCATCGGCAATGGCCTGCCCATGGCCATGGGTGCGCAGCTGGCGGTGGGCGACAAGCGCCGCGCCGTGCTGCTGACCGGCGACAGCGCCTTCCTGTTCCACATCTCGGAGATCGAGACGGCAGTGCGCAAGAACCTGCCGATCATCTGCATCGTCTCGGTCGACCATGCCTGGGGACTGGAAGCCGCATCCTACAAGGCGAACTTCGGCGAGAACACTTCCACGCCTGAAGCCCGCTGGGGCCCGGAAGTGCGGCTCGACAAGACCGCCGAGAGCTTCGGCGCACACGGCGAATATGTCGAAAAGGCGGAAGACCTGGGCCCGGCCGTCCAGCGCGCGCTGGCTTCGGGCAAGCCGGCGGTAATCCATGTCGAGGTCGACCAGATGGCCTCGAGCAGCTTCGCCGGCATCCCCGGCTTCGCCGAATTCCGCGCCTGGTTCGGCGAGGAAGGCGATTTCCTCGGCGTTCCCGGCGCCACGCCCGCGCCGGTGGCGGCAGCGGGCGGCGGCTCGACCGAGCACAGCAGCGGTTATTGAACGTCAGTTCGGGGGCTGGTCAGACCAGCCCCCGCAAGAACTCACAGGTCGATGTTGTAGAGCTTCGCCGCATTGCCGGAGAGGACCTTGACCTTCTCCTGTTCGCTCAGCCCTTCCAGCGCCGTGTCGATGTTGTCGACCGGATAGAGGCAGATGGGGTGCGGATAGTCGGTTTCGAACAGCACGTTGTCGACGCCCAGCCGCTTGATGTCATAGGCGATGTTCTTCCGCTCGAACCAGAAGCAGGCATAGAAGTTCGACTGGAAGTATTCGCTGGGCTTGCGCTGCAATTTGCAGGCGTTCGCGCCGGTTTCGCTCATCTGGTAGTCGACGGTTTCGAGGAAGAACGGGATCCAGCCCACGCCGCTTTCGACCGAGACGAACTTGAGCTTCTCGTAACGGTCCAGCAGGCCAGACAGGATCAGGTTGCCCATGGTCTTGCCGTTGTTGATGAACAGCATGGCCCCGCCCAGCCCCGAGCGCATGTCCTGGTGAAGGTCCGGCCAGCCTTGCGTGCCGACGAAGTCCATCGATTCTTCGGAAGCGCCGATGTGGAAATTGATCGGCAGGTCCAAGGCCTCGCAGGCTTCCCACATCGGATACCAGTACTCCTGGCCGAGGTCCGGCAGACGGCTGCCGTCCTTGCGGCGGAAGGTGTGCGGGTCGGAATTGATGTTGAGGCCGCGCAACCCCATGGCATGGGCGCGCTCGATCTCCTTGACCGAAAGGTCGACGTCCCACCAGGGCAGCATGGCCATGGGGAACATGCGCTGGCCGCTCTCTTCCTGCAGTTCGGCCATGGCGTCGTTGAAGATCTGCACCGTGGTGAGCCGCAGGTCGTCATCGACCTGGACCGCCGCCTGGCCGCCGAAGCCGAGGATGTTGGGATAGATGATCTGGGCATCGACGCCCATCCGGTCCATCACGTCGAGCCGTTCCTTGACGCTGTAGGCGGCGGGATCGACGTCCTCGATCTGCTTCTGGATGAAATCGAGGCCGGGCCACTTCTCGCCCGACTTGGAAATGGTGCAGGCCGGCACGGCGCCCTTGGAAAGGACGCGATCCTCGTCGATCACCCACGACCGGATGCCGTCGTGGACTTTCACCCGGGGCAACCGGTCGCGCAGGGCGGCGGGGGCGCGGCTGCTCCACAGGTCGAACGGTTCGACCAGGTGGGTATCGACATCGATCACCTTGCGTCCGCCGAAAACGGTGCTGTCCAGCACTGCCATGTTCATTTGGGTATCTCCTCGATCTTTCTGTTTATGCCTGGGCAAGCCCATTCGGCTCCATGCCAACGCCGTAGTTTCTAGTGACAGCGCAGTTACCGGTAAATCCGCTTAATTCATATGACCGTCATCGGCGTAATCGATGGCTGTCGTGGCGGCATCTCCATTTTCAAGGATGTAGCGGTCAAAGCTCGACACCAGACGGCTGCGCCAGATGCCGCCGGGGCGCGCCAGGCTGAGCGAGCGGGTGTAGAGGAAATCCTTGACCTTGAGCTCTGCCAGCCGGCCGTTTTCCAGATCGAACCGGACCAGTTCGCGAGACAGGCAACCGATGCCGCCGCCGGCGATCACCGCATGGCGCACCGCCCAGTTGCTGGTCGATTCGAAGGCAACGGGAAGCTGCCCGACCTTCTCGTTCAGCAAATAGCGCAAGCGCGCGGTCACCGAGGCACTGGCCTCGCGCGTGCACCAGTCGAAGCCGACGAGATCGGCCATGTCGAGCTCGCCCCGGCCAGCCAGCGGATGGCCCTCCGCCACCACCAGCACAAGCTCGTCGGTCTTCCAGTGGGTGAGTTCGATATGTTCGGCCGGGGGGAAGTGCTCGATCAGCGCGGTTTCCAGTTCGAAGCGCCCCAGCCGGTCGAACAGGCCGTCGATCGTGTCCACCTCGACCCTGATCTGCACCAGCGGATGCCTGGCCATGAATTCCACGCACAGGCGCGGCAGCACGGTTTCGGCGATCATCGCGGTCGCCCCGATCACCAGCTTGCCGCTCAGCTGCGCATCGCCGCCGGGGCGCTCGATGTCCTCCAGTTCGCCCAGCAGCGAGCGGACGATCGGGTGGAGCCGCTTGCCCTCATCAGTAATCCGCAAGGGCCGCCCCTTGGCATGCGCGAACAGCGGGCGCTTGAGCACGATCTGCAGGTCGGTCAGCGCGCTGCTGGCGGCGCTCTGGCTCATGTTCAATCGCCGGGCCGCGGCGGTGACGCTGCCGAGCGAGGCAACGGCATCGAACACCTGCAATTGTCGGATCGTGACTTTCATGCTGTTCGTGTCATGACCCGAACGCAGGCTGCGGGCAACTCAAGCTTGCGCGGCGAAGTAGGCGAATGTGTCCTTGACTGTCTGCCGCAAGGTGCCGCGTTCATAACCCAGCAGCGCGGTTTCCTCCGCAGGCGGCTCATAGTCGCTGCTGCCGAAATCGAGGTAGGACAAGGTGTAATCCGGGATAATCGGATGGCCGAGATGCACCGGCAGGTCGATCGGCCGGCCGGCCTCGGCGAACCACAGTTCGAAGAACTCTTTCCAGCTCAGGTTTTCGTCGCCGATCAGGTAGCTCTTGCCACTCTCGCCCCGCTCGAGCCCGCCGAGCATCGATTGCGCGACCGCGCGGCTAGACATGAAATTGGCGCCGCCCGGCGGAGCGAACTCCTCGATAGGGAGCTTGCCAAGCGCGTACTGCGTCATCGCCTGCCAGTGAGCCACGGTGAGGCCCGGGGTGTGACCAACGATCCAGGGCAGAGCGCAACTGCACACGTTGAATTCCGGCGAACTCAACGCGCGGATCGCCGCGTCGGAGACATGGCGAGAGCGGACATAGGCGATCTTGTCGATCACCTGGGGGGCGACGAAGGAATACCAGCTGCCCATATAGACGCTCCGCTTGACCCCGGCGCGCCGGGCCGCTTCGAAGAAGCGCGGGAGGGCGACAATGTTGGCCTTTTCGAAGAAGTCCGCTTCGGATTCGGGCCGGCCTTCGGAATAGTTGCCCATGTCGCTGCCGGCGCAGAACACCAGCCATTCGAAGCCTTCGAGCAAGCGCCCGTCGCTGAAATCGTCCTCGATGTAGTTGCCCTGGACGAAACCCAGCTGGTCGAGCCGCGAACCCGGCCTGGGGCGCGAGCGCGACATGATCGTCACCTGATGACCGGCGTCATGCAACAACAGCGAGGCCGCGCTGCCAACGAAGCCGGCGCCGCCGACGACAAGTGTCCTGGCCATCTTTCCTCTCCCTGGTCTGGCCCGGCGAGCCTATTTCTTCGCCGCGCCCATCATGAAGTCCGGGCTGATCGCGCCGGTGAACACGCCGGTGGCAAAGCCCTGGTCGGTATAGAGGAAGGTGCCTGTCACGGCCGCGTTGAGCGGGCTGTTGAGCAGGATCAGCGGCCAGGCCTGATCTTCTGCGGTGGCGATGCGGCCGAGCGAGGGATAGGGCCATTCGTCGAGGAAACCCTCAGGCAGCAGCTTTTCCTGCTCGTCCATGAAGGCCGTGCGGGTCGGGCAGGGACCGATGCAGTTGAGCCGGATGCGGCGTTCCAGGCCCAGCTTCACCGCCGCATTCGCCACCCATACCACCAGCATTTCCTTGGAGGTGGTGTAGCCATCCTTGATCCGGTTTTCGGGATCGGCCTCGCACCAGGCATAGGCTTCGTCCGGATCGGAGATCGCCAGCATCTGCATGCGCAGCGCCGTGTTCGCCTGCCAGCCCATGGCGGCGTCGGAGGAAATCAGGGCAATGCCGGCTCCGTCCTTGAGCGCCGGAAGCAGCGATTCGACGAACAGGCGCGTGCCGATGTAGTTCACCCGCATGCAGTAGGCCGGCCCCTTGATGTGCGGCGGCAGGCCGGCGCAGGGGAAGACGAAGTCGATCGGGCCAATGCCATGCAGCGCCTTGGCCGTCGCGCGCACCTGGTCGAAGTCCGACAGGTCGCACTGGTGGAAGCTTTCGCAGGCCACCTTGGGCTGCTGGATATCGACGATGTGGACCTTGGCGCCCAGATCGACGAGAAAACGCGCCGTCGCCTCGCCCATGCCCGATGCGCCGCCAGTCACCACCACCGTCGCGCCGCGATAGCCCAGTC
>JAYRPK010000031.1:0-2707 GCA_041911195.1 Novosphingobium sp.
CGATCTCTTCCAGCAGGCGGACCTTGGCGGCGAAATCGACCGCATCGAGCGGCGATGCATCGGTGTAGAGGTGCCGGTTGGTCGGCTTGGGCGGCGCGGCGGGACTGCCTTTGGCCGGATCGAGCAGGGTCAGCGTCTCGCCGGCGCGGCGGATAGCGGCGGCGGAGATCTCGTTGGCATGGGCAAAGCCGGTCATCTCGCCCGAAACGCCGCGCAGGCCGAAGCCGGCATCGCGCGAATAGTCGGCGGTCTTGAGGCGGCCGTCGTCGAAACCGAAGGCCTCGCTGGCGATGAATTGCAGGTAGAGCTCGCCATCGTCGCAGCGGGCGAGGGTTTCGCGGGCCAGCGCCTGGGCCTCCTCGGGCGAGAGCTGGCCGGAACGGTAGATGAGCGAGCGGGGATCGGAGAGAATGGTCATCCGCCGGATATAGGCGATCCGGCGGCGAACGCCAGACGGGAACCGGGATCAGTGGCTGGCGTGACCGTGATCGTCTTCCAGCTCGAACCGCCGGTCGCAATAGGGGCAATCGACCCAGCCGCGCTCGTCGATTTCCAGCCAGACGCGCGGATGGCCCAGCGCCGAACCGGCGGGGATATCGGTTGCTCCGTCGCATTTGACCCGGCGCGACGTGGTGAGAACGGTTTCTGGCGGCTGGCTCATGCGCCCTGCGCTAGCAGGCTGCGAGGCTGCTTTCCAGATGGCGATTTACATTTCCTGCACCAGATCGGGTCTATTCTCGCGGGCCCATGCCAATGGAACGGATCACCATGCCCATGCTTCGTCCGACTGCCCTTGTCGCGCTCTTGCTCGCCGCCGCGCCCGCTCTGGCCAATGCCGACCGGGAACAGCGCGAGGCCTGCTATGGCACCACGGCGACGCCCGACCAGGTGATCGCCGCCTGCACCGCGCTGATCGCGGCCGATACCGGCACCGGATCGCTGCTCGCCAGGGACCTGGCCAATCGCGCCTTCGCCTATCGGCTGAAGGGGCAGGACGCGCTTGCCCTCGCCGATGCCGACCGCGCCATTGCCCTGCGCCCGGACTACGATTTCGCCTTCAACGTGCGCGGCATCGTGCATGCGCGCATGGGCCGCAACCAGCATGCCGTGGCCGATTTCACCCGTGCCATCGGCCTCAAGCCCGATTTCGCCGATGCCTGGTTCAACCGCGGCAATCGCTATCGCGACATGGGCGAGCCCGACAAGGCGATCTACGACTACACCCAGGCGATCAAGTATGCGCCGGGCTTTGCCGATGCCTATGTCAATCGCGGCAATGTCCATCGCGACGCCAACCGGGACGATCTTGCCATGGCCGACTATGGCCAGGCCATTGCCAAGAATTCTGCCAACGCCACGGCATGGTTCAATCGCGGCCGACTTTACAACCGCCAGCGCCGCTTCGACAGCGCCATCGTCGACCTGACCCGCGCGGTCACGCTGGCGCCGGACAATGCCGGCGCCTTCGCCGCGCGCGGCTATGCCTATATGGAAAAGACGCTCTACAACCTGGCGATCGGCGATCTGACCAAGGCAGTGGTGCTCGATCCCGCGTCGACGGCGGGCTATTACAATCGCGGCCTGCTCTATCGCAAAACCCGGCAATACGAGCGCGCGGCGGTGGACCTGACCAAGGTGATCGAACTGTCGCCCGACCAGGCCGATGCCTATTATGTGCGCGGGCTGGTCTATCGCCAGATGAAGCAGGTCAATCTGGCCATGGCCGATCTCGACCGGGCCATATCGCTCAATCCCGACATGGCCGATGCCTGGTACATGCGCGGCGCGATCCTTGGCGAACGCAAGCAATACGACCGCGCCATCGCCGATCTGACCAAGGCCATCGATCTCGAATATACCAGGGCCGACGCCTATGTGCTGCGGGCCAATCTGCTGGTGGCCAAGGGCATGAAGGATGCCGCCCTGCCGGACTATGCCTTCGCCCTCGAGCTCAATCCGGGCGACAGGTGGTCGCGCCAGCAGATCGAAAAGCTTTCGCAGCCGGTCTACTGACTTCCTCCCCCTTTACGAGCCGCGCTGAGTGCCGCAAAGGCGGGCGCATGAGCGATGGCCCGGCAATCTCGATCCGCGATGTGGTGAAACGCTATGCACCCTCGGGTGCGGGGCCAGGCAAGCTTGCGCTCGACGGCGTGAGCTTCGATGTGCCGCAGGGCGGCATCTTCGGACTTCTGGGCCCCAACGGCGCCGGCAAGTCCACTCTGATCAACATCCTCGCCGGCATGGTGATGAAGACTTCGGGGCACGCCTCGATCTGGGGCTTCGACATCGATCACGACATGCGCAACGCCAAGAAGTCGATCGGCATCGTTCCGCAGGAAGTGGTGTTCGATCCCTTCTTCACTCCCTTCGAGGTGCTGGAGAACACGGCGGGCCTGTGGGGCGTGCGCAAGGAGGACCGGCGTACGCTGGAGATCCTGAAAGCCATCCACCTGCTCGACAAGAAGGACGCCTATTCGCGCACGCTTTCGGGCGGCATGCGGCGGCGGCTGCTGATCGGCAAGGCGCTGGTCCATTCGCCGCCGGTGCTGGTGCTCGACGAGCCGACGGCAGGCGTCGACGTCGAACTGCGCAGGCAGCTGTGGGAACTGGTGGCCGAGATGAACGCCGAAGGGGTGACGGTGGTGCTGACCACCCATTACCTCGAGGAAGCCGAGGAGCTGTGCGAGCGCATCGCCATCATCAACCA
>JAYRPK010000032.1:0-2318 GCA_041911195.1 Novosphingobium sp.
CGGCGACCACCCGGCCGCCCGGGCACATGCAGAAGCTGTAGACCGTGCGCCCGTTGGCGCAGTGGTGGGCAAGGCTGTATGCCGCCGCGCCAAGGTCTGGGTGGCCGGCGCACTGGCCATAGCGTGCGCGGTCGATCCAGCTTTGCGGATGTTCGATCCGCACGCCTATGGAAAAAGGCTTGGCTTCCATGTGAACGCCGCGTGCATGCAGCATTTCGAAGGTCGGCCGCGCGCTGTGGCCGACTGCCAGCACGACGTGGCCTGCCTCAAGGAAAGTGCCGTTGGCAAGCTGGAGGCCGCGCAGGCGCTGGCTGCCATCGGGCATCGGGTCGAGCACCAGGTCGTCGACCCGCGTCTGCCAGCGGTATTCGCCGCCCAGGCTCTCGATCTCGCGGCGCAGGCTCTCGACCATGGTGACGAGGCGGAACGTGCCGATGTGCGGGTGGGCCTGCCACAGGATATCGTCGGGCGCGCCGGCCTTGACGAATTCCTCCAGCACCTTGCGCCCGAGGAAGCGTGGATCCTTGACCCGGCAATAGAGCTTGCCGTCGGAAAAGGTGCCGGCGCCGCCCTCGCCGAACTGGACGTTGGAATCGGGATTGAGTTCGCCCCGCCGCCACAGGCCCCAGGTATCCCGGGTGCGTTCGCGAACCACCTTGCCGCGTTCGAGCACGATCGGGCGCAGGCCCATTTGCGCCAGGATCAGCGCGGCGAACAGTCCGCATGGGCCGGCGCCGATGACCACGGGGCGCAGGGCCCCGGATGCATTTGGCCAGCCTTGCGGCGCGCGCACCGGGAAGCGATAGGCCATGTCCGGAGTGGGGCGAACATCCTTGTCGCCGGCGAAACGCGCCAGCACGCCGGCCTCGTCGGCCAGCTCGACATCGAAGGTATAGACCAGCTGGATCGCGCCGCGCCGCCGCGCGTCGTTGCCGCGCCGGAACAGGGTGAACTGGCGCAGGTCATCGCGCGCAACGCCCAGCCGCGCGCAGATCGCCTCGGGAATCGCTTCCGGCGCGTGATCGAGCGGCAGGGACAGTCCCGACAAACGCAGCATCAGCGCAACCTGGCGATGCTCAACCCATCCTGGCGGGCGCGTTCCTTGACCGATTCCTCGCTGCGGGTCAGCGCCTTGGCGATCGCCTTCAGCGCCATTCCCTTTTTCGCAAGCGCATGCAGCTTCTGGATTTCCGCCGAGGTCCAGGCCTGCCGGTGCCGTTCGAAGTGTTGCGCCATGGTCGGCCTCTAGCGCATTGTTTCCCGTCCGGCGAGGGCGCGCAGGTAATTTGCCGGGCGCATTGCGCATGCCGCGCCGCTGGAATAGTAGGCACTAGTTGTTTTCGATTTCAGACATTCAAGGGAGGCTGCAAGTGGGCAATCTGGACGGACTGGGCTATCGCGGCGCGACGGTGGTGGTGACTGGCGGCGCATCGGGCATGGGCGAGGCGACGGCGCGTTTTCTCGTTGATCTGGGCGCCAAGGTTCACATCGTCGATATCCAGCAGCCCAAGGTGGCTTGCGAAAGCTTCCACCAGTGCGACCTGTCGGACTTCGACCAGGTGCGCGCGACGGCCAAGGCGCTGCATGGCATTGGCCCGATCGACTACGTCTTCCCCTGCGCCGGCCTGCCGCCGCACATCAAGGGTCCGGCCTACTGCATGCGGGTGAACTACATCGGCACGCGCCTGTTCGTCGAATCGCTGCTTCCGGCGCTCAAGGACGGCGCCGGCATTGCCCTGATTTCCTCCGACGCCGCCATGGGCTGGCAGGCGAACACGGCGCTGCGCATGCAGATGCTGGCGATCTCCGATCCGGACGAGGCCTATGCCTGGTGCGAGGCCGATCCAGAAAACCGGATCAAGGACGGCTACACCACCTCCAAGGAAATGCTGGTGGTATGGGTGGCGAATGCGGCGGTGAAGCTGGGCCTGGAACGCCGCATCCGGCTCAACTGCATCGGTCCTTGCCCGACCCGCACGGCCTTCATGGACGAGCAGGAAAAGCTGCTGCCTGAGGGTTTCCTCGACGAATGGCCCTATCCCTCGCTCGGCCGCATCGCCACTGCGGAAGACCAGGCCTGGCCGCTGATCCTGCTCAACAGCCCGCTCAATGCGGCCGTGACGGGTACCTTCCTCTACACCGACCAGGGCTTCGCCACTGGCGTGTTCACCGGCGCGATCAGCCCGGACTTCATGATGGGCGCGGCGAAGAAATAGGCCCGCCGGGCCAGACCAGGGAGAGGAAAGATGGCCAGGACACTTGTCGTCGGCGGCGCCGGCTTCGTTGGCAGCGCGGCCTCGCTGTTGTTGCATGACGCC
>JAYRPK010000033.1:0-6681 GCA_041911195.1 Novosphingobium sp.
GCTCGAATTCGAAGAACGGCTTCGCCAGTTCGGGCGCATTGGCATAGACGCCCAGGATCTTGCGCTGGACATCGGCCATTGGGACGGTGTCGACTTGGAGTTGCTGGCGCAGGGCCGGATCCCATTGGTCGAGCGGCAGTGAAGCGAAACGGGTCATGGCATCCTCGCGGGCTTGTTGTGTTGTTCGCTGAGGATACGCGCATTGGCACGGCCCGCAAGGCCGGGTTCCCGGTAACAGAGGGCGAAACCTACTCCTTGCCGAAACCCTGGGCGATGGCCGCATCCATGGCGACGACTCGCTGGCGGATCTGAGCGGCGGACCAGGTGAAGTAGCCGGCATCGTCGTCGTCCAGGCCGACATGCTGCACCGGGCCCAGGTGTAGCGTGTTCAGGCCCTGCTCGGCGACAGCATCGGGCGAGGCGAGGTTGGGGTCGCTCGGCATGCCCTTCTTGCGCTGCAAGGCGTGGTAATTGGGTGTGTCGGTCTTGCCCAGGACCAGGCTCATGACATCGACCCCGTGCGGCTGCAGTTCCACCCACAGGCTCTCGGCGAAGCGCAGCTGAAAGGCCTTGCAGGCGGTATAGATGGCCAGCCGTCCGCCGCCGCCATAGCAGGCCCCCGAATTGACCATCAGCAGCCCGCCGCGCCCGCGCGCCTTCATCAGGCCGCCGAAATGATGCGCCGCCTGCACCAGGGTAGAGGTGTTGACCGCGATCATGTCGAGCCAGCCGGATATGGCGCCGTCGTGAAAGCGCTTGCCGTAATAGTCAGTTCCCGCGTTGGAGACGTAGAGCCCCACTTCGCGGCCTTGCGCCGCCGCGATGATCTGGCCGCATGCCTCGGGCCGGGCGAGGTCGATCAGCGCAGTCGCGACCTCCACTCCATGGTCCTTGCGCACGGCCTCCGCCTCGGCTTCGAGCGGTCCGCCATTGGCGATCATCAGCACATTGAGCCCGCGCGCCGCCGCGCTGCGGGCAAACGACCGGCCGGTCCCTTCCGATGCGCCCGCGACGATCGCCCAGGGTCCGTATTTCTGCCTGAAATCCATGCGAATAGTCCCTTGCGGTCAGGCCGAGGCCCTGGCCCTTACCTCGTTGACATAGGCCGGCAGGCCCAGTTCGAGCGGCAGCTTCGGCACGAAACCCAGTTCTTCGCGGATCCGGGTGCTGTCCAGCAGGGTCGGATTGCGCGGTTGCGGTCCCTCCGCGATCGACGCCTCGGGCATGAGGTCGCGCATGATCCGGGTGTAGTCGCCGATCGGGCGATGTTCGCCGGCGACATTGTAGACCCAGCTTTTCGGCTTGTCCGCCGAGAGCGCCAGCCAGAAGGCTTGTGCGGAATCGGCTGCGTGGATGAAATCGTCCATCTCCCCGCCGGGCGGCATCGACACTGCCTGGCCAAGCGCGGCCAGCTCGGCATTGGCGCGATAGTTCGGCTTCTTCCAGCCATCGGGATTGAGCAGGCCCGCTGCCCAGTCGCGCGCGCGCTGGACGCGGCCTATGCCATAGGCGCTCTGCAGCCGCAGCGAGACGATCTCCATGCCGTAGCGCAGGTTGTAGTTTTCGGCGACATGCTCGGTCCAGACCTTGCAGGCGGCATAGAGCTGGCCGCCGGGGCGAGGGGCGTCGTCTTCGGTGACCGGCCTGTCGGAGCGCGAGCCATAGACCGCGTGCGAGCTGGCATTGACCACGCGCTTGATCCCGTGGATGCGCGCGCATTCGTAGAGGTTGGCGGTCGCCATGCACTGGAAGCGCAGATAGGGCAGCGCCCGGCCCGGCTCTTCCACGCCGGCAATGAAGGCGAGGTGGAGCACCCTGTCGATCTCGTGCCGGCGCATCGCTTCGAGCACTTCGGTAGGTTCCTGGACGTCGCCCTGGACTACAGTCACCTTGTCGTGGAAGTCGCGAATGCGATCGGGGTTGAGGTTCTTTTCGAACAGCACGACGTCGGTGCGCTTCTGCTCGTTCACCAGATAGCGCGCCAGATAGGAACCGAGAAAGCCGGTTCCGCCAGTGATCATGATTGCCATTCTGCTCTCCCCAAATTCTTGTGTGCTAGGGCAATGCGACGAATTCCACCCAGATCGGCGCGCCGCCGGTTGCGTAGTCGGCACAGTGCGTCAGGCTGCCGTCATTAGACGATACCGCGTGAATGCGGACCAGGCCGTCGCCTTGCATGGCCGTCGCCAGAAAGCGCCCCGTCGGATCGAGGGCGATCGAGCGCGGGATCGCGCCCACCGCCAGCGTCTGGACCGGCGACAGCCTGCCCGAGGCCTGGTCTATTGCGAAGGTCGAAAGCGTGCCCCGCACCCGCTCGGTGCAATAGAGCGAACGGCCATCGTGCGAGACCATGATGTCGGCGCCAAGCCCATGGCTGTCGCGAACTTCGGCCGGCCGCAGGTCCAGGCTCTGGACAAGTTCGAGCGTGCCGCCGTCCTGGCTCACCGCGAACACATCGACCACGCTGGTGGTCTCGTTCATGCAATAGAGGAAACGCTGGTCCGGCCGCATGGCGAGGTGGCGCGGGGTCGCATCGGCGGTGGAGGCTGGGGCGGATTCCGTTCCGCGCAGCGGCATTGGTCCGTCTTCGACGCGGAAGATCTGGATCGAGGCGAGCCCGGTCGATGCCAGATAGACCACCTTGTTGCCGGCATGAGCCAGCACGCAATGCGCGGTTCCCATCCCCTCGACGATCTGCACCGGCGGGGCGTCGATTTGGCCGTCATCGCCCGTCCGGCAGACCCATGCACACCCGGCGTGATAGGCGGCGCCAATCAGCAGGCGTCCGCTGCGGTCGGTGGCGATATAGGGGGTGCCGTGCGGGATCGGCGCCTCACCGCTGGGCGTCAGGTCGCCGTCTTCGGCCGAGATGCGCCAGGCCAGCGCGCGGCACGGCTCGGTGCGAGTGGCGGCATAGAGCATGGTCCCTTGCGGATTGGCGCGCAGCGGGGCGCCGTTGGAGCGCAGGTGGGGCGAGGAGCCATCGTCGCCGGGAATGCCTTGCGAAGCATCGGGCAACAGCGTCTCGCCCGTGCGGCGCAATGCGCCGGTGCCGTGGTCCATTGCGTAACGGACCACGGCCTGCGTGCCGCCGCACGAGACATAGAGCATGGTTCGCGAGCTGGTCATCCCGGACTGGCTCAGCGCCGCACCAGCCCCTTTGGCTTGACCACGCCGAGATCGAAGTGCGTGACCACGCCGGCCGGCGCGTCGCAGACCTGCGGGACGACCGTGCAGCCGACCAGCCCGGTCCAGGGCAGGCCGAGGAAGGGATGGCGGCCATCGGGATCCTGCTGGCCCATCAGGTGGCATTCCATCGGCGGATCGCCGTGGATGCGCACGCGGTACATGGCCTCGCCCGTCTCCCAGACCGGGTCGATGTCCTGCCCGAGCTGCCAGTAGAAATGATAGACGATGATCGGCGCGCCGCCCGACCATGCCGTCCATTCATAATGCTGGCCGCCGCAGGTTCCCGCTTTCACTTCGCCGAACTCGTGGCTGATGTCCTTGAGCGCCTTGGCCACTTCGAACCTGACCGTGACTTTCTCGATCTCGACGCCCAGCGCCTCGGCGATCATGCTCATCGAGGAATAGAAGAACTTGTAGGTTTCCGGCGAGCGGCGGGGATTGGCGAGCAGCTCGTCGCAGTCCGCGCCAAAGCCCATGATCTCGGTGTAGATCATCGGGTTGCGGACCTTGTCGATCACTTCGGAAACCTCGACGCAATCGACGCGGTTCATCAGGCGCAGCAGGGTGATCGGCAGGATGTCGCCCGAGAAGCCCGGGTGGATGCCGCAGCCGTGGAACGAGCTGTTGCCCTTTTTGCAGGCCGCCTCGACCCGCGCCGCTTCCTCGGGGATAAACTTGTTGGGCAGGAAGGGGCCGGCCGGCGAAACGACGTTCTTGCCGCTTTCGAGCAGGCGGCAGACCATGTCGATCGGCGGGGTCATCATGCTGGGGGCGAAGAGGACGCAGTCGGCGTCCATCGCGACGATCGCTTCCTCGTCACTGGTCGCCAGCACCCCGGTCTTGGGCAGGCCGACAAGATCGCCCGCGTCCTTGCCGACCTTGTCCGGATTGGTGACCAGCACCCCGACCAGTTCGATAGTGGGGTTCTCGATGAAATACTTGAGCGCGGCCGAGCCGACGACGCCGGTGGCCCACTGGATGACGCGGTATGTTTTCTCAGCCATCTGTCCTCTCCTCGATTTGCTTGTTCAGTTCAGGCCCCGCACCTGTCCGCCGTCGACCCGGTAATTGGCCCCGGTGATGAAGCCGGACAGCGGGCTGGCCAGCATGCAGGCGACCATGGCCAGTTCCTCCGGCTTGCCCACCCGGCCGGCGGGGGGCATTTCGAACACGTTCTGCTCGGCGAAATTGCGGGCGACGTCGTCGAAGCTCATGTCAGGATCGCCGAAGCGCTGGCGGCCGAAGCGCAGCAGGCCATCGACCATGATAACCCCCGGAGTCAGTACGTTGACTGTCACATTTACACCACGGAGTGAACCGGCGAGGCTGACGGTGAAGTTTAACAGCGCCGCCTTGGCTGCGGAATAGTCGGTGCCCATGAAGTTCGGCTGCATGGCGACGGCGCTGGAAACATTGACGATGCGGCCGAACGTGTTGGCGACCATGTCGGGCACGGAAAGCTGGCACAATTGCACCGCGCCCAAGGTGTTGGCGCGGTAGTTTGCGACGAAGTCCTCGGCGTCGATCTCGTGCGGCTTCTTCGAGGTGTTGCCCCTGGCGTTGCCGCCAGCGTTGTTGATCAGGATCTCGATGTTGCCGCCCAGCGCGGCGACGGCCTCGGCATGGACCGTGGCGGCCATACCGGGTTCGGCCAGCTCGCCTATGGCGATGCCCGCCGCGCCGATGTCTTTCGCCACGGCTTCGGCGCGCTCGCGGTTGCGGCCATGGACGCAAACGTGTGCGCCCTCATCCGTCAGCATGCGCACGATCGCTTCGCCAATGCCGCTGCTGCTGCCCGTCACCAGGGCGCGGCGGCCCTTCAATTGCAAGTCCATGTCGATCCTGTCCCATTCGTGTTGTTGCGCACCGATCAATGCGACGCGCGTGTTGTGCTGCCAGCTATTCGGGACAGGAGTGCTCCCGTCCAGTCAAATTTGCAGTCCGGCGGCGGGTTTGCCTGCCCGGCGCGAAATTTCGCTCAAATGGCGAAGGTCTCACCCACCATCCGCTCGCTCAGGCTCCACAGCATCTTGGTACGCTCGGGGTCGACCGCATAGGAGCGCACGCCGGCATAGGCGTTGTCTTCCACCTCGCCGACATGGCAATCCTCGCAATAGCGCCCGCCGATTTCCTCGCCGCTGGCGACGAAGGCGGCCCAGACACTGGTCGCTGCGCCTTGCGGAATGGTCTTCACCTTGACCGGCGCGCTCGGCGTGCCGTCGGCACTTTGCGACGAGGAATCGACCATGCGCTGGAAGATCTCGGGGGTGGTATGGCGCATCAGTTCGGTCATGATGCCGCCGGGGTGGATCGCGCAGGCGCGGATGCCGCGAGAGCGAAGCCGCCGGTCCAATTCGAGTGTGTACAGCACATTGGCGGTCTTCGAGCGGCCATAGGCGTTGAAGGGATCGTAAGCGGCCTTTTCGAAGCCGGGATCGTCGAAATCGACGTCGCCCGCGCGGTGCGCCGAGGATGACAGGATCACCACGCGTCCGCCATCGGCGATCAGCGGCGCGATGCGGTTGATCAGTACGAAGTGGCCAAGGTGATTGGTGCCGAAATGGGTCTCGAAGCCGTCGGCGGTCTTGCCGAAGGGGTGGTTCATCACGCCGGCATTGGCGATGACCACGTCGAACTTGCCGCCCCGGGCGTGGAGCGCATCGGCGCAGGCGCGCACGCTGGCGAGCGAGGCGAGATCGCATTCGACCACTTCGATATCGAGCGCGGCGTGCGCGGAGAGCGCCTCGCGCGCCTTGGCGAGGTCGCGCGCGGTGCCGACGACGCTGGCGCCATGCGCCGCCGCGGCGCGGGCGGTTTCCACGCCGAGGCCGGCCGAGACGCCGGTGACAAGCACTCGCTTGCCGGCAAGGTCGATGCCGGCGAGGACGTCTTCCGTGGTCGATTCCGCTCCGAACAAGGAACCCATTGCTTCTTCTCCCAAAATCCCGCGCGGGCCCGCTATCGCCGCGCCCGTTCCAATTGCGGGAACACTACCCTTCGCGGGCTTCCATTCAAGGGCAATCGGCAATCAGTCCGGATGAATCTCGACACATCTGTTGCAAAAGGTTGCCAACGCAGTCGAAATGCCTAGCCTGCCTCACGACAGCCAAGGCGGAGGACGACAATGGGAGAACTGGACGGCAAGGTCGCGTTCCTGACGGGCGCGGGCAGGGGCGTCGGCGTGGGCATTGCCCTGGCGCTGGCCAAGGCAGGCGCGGCGGTGGGCATGATGGGCCGCACGCGCGAAACGCTGGAAGGGACCAAGGCCAAGCTCGACGCGCTGGGCGCGCGCTCAATGATCTGCGTCGGCGATGTCGGCAATCGCGAGGACGTCAACCGCGCCGTGGCGGCGACCGAGCAGGAACTCGGTCCGATCTGGACCTTGGTGACCAATGCCTATGCCGCCGAACGCACCCTGGTTGAGGACATCACCGACGAGATCCTCGACGAGGCCCTGCGCATCTGCGTCCACGGCACGCTCTATTGCATGCA
>JAYRPK010000034.1:0-17200 GCA_041911195.1 Novosphingobium sp.
CTCCTCGTTCCTCGTGACAGGCCAAAATCGGCGCCGTCACGATGACCCAGAATGGTCGAAACGTGCTCTAGACCAGCGAAATGTCCGGTGCGTCCTCGCGCTTCATGCCGATGACGTTGTAGCCGGCATCGACATGGTGGACTTCGCCGGTCACTCCGGCGGCGAGGTCCGACAACAGGTAGAGCCCCGCGCCGCCGACGTCCTCGATGGTGACGTTGCGGCCGAGCGGCGAATTGAGCTCGTTCCACTTCAGGATCAGGTTGAAATCGCCGATGCCCGATGCCGCCAGGGTGCGGATCGGTCCGGCCGAAATGGCGTTGACCCGGACATTGTCGCGGCCGAGGTCGGCGGCGAGATAGCGCACGCTGGTTTCCAGCGCCGCCTTGGCGACGCCCATGACATTGTAGTGCGGCACAACCTTTTCCGCGCCGTAATAGGTCAGGGTCAGGATCGAGCCGCCATTGGGCATCAGCGGCAGCGCGCGCTTGGCCACTGCGGTCAGCGAATAGACGCTGATGTTCATGGTGCTGAGGAAGTTTTCCATGCTGGTGTCGCTATAGCGACCACGCAACTCGTTCTTGTCCGATGCGCCGATGGCATGGACCACGAAGTCGATCGTTGGCCAGCGGGCCGCCAGCGTATCGAAGGCCTCGTCGAGCATGGCCATGTCGCCGACATCGCACGGAAATACGAAATCCGAACCGAGCTGCTCTGCCAATGGGCGGCAGCGCTTCTCGATCGCGGCATTGGGATATGTGAACGCAAGCTCGGCGCCGTGATCGCGCAGTTGCCGGGCAATGCCCCAGGCCAGCGACTTTTCGTTGGCAAGCCCCATGATAAGGCCGCGCTTTCCATTCATCAGGCCGGTCATTCGTCTAATTCCCTATCGTGCGCGGCGGCCCTGGCCTGCATGCGCAAGTCGCGTTCTTCCGGGCTCATGGCCAGCGCCGCGTTGAGTTCGGCGCCAACGACTATCCCTAGCCCCACAAGCCAGAAAAAGAAAAGCGCGATCATCACTCCGGCCAGGCTGCCATAGGTCAGGTCGTATGTAAATAGGCTGCGCAGCGCTTCGGGCAAGAGCAGCGTCGTCGCTATCCACCACAGCGTGACCAGCAGCGCACCCGGCCATTTGGGATAGGCGCTGGCGCGATACCGCATCGGGGTCAGCAGGCGGAACAGCAGGTAGATCGAGCAATAGAGCACGCCGCCTGTAAGCAACCGGGAAAATGTCAGGCTGCTGAACAGGCTGTCCATTTGCGGAAACCAGGCGGCGACCACTTCTTCGGTGGCGGTGATCGAAACCTGGGCGAACAGCGACAGCAGCAGCAGGACCACTGCGGCGAAGATCATCCCGGTGGAAATCAGGCGGGTCAGCCAGAAGGCCTGGGTCGCC
This sequence comes from Novosphingobium sp., assembly GCA_041911195.1. GTDB lineage: Bacteria > Pseudomonadota > Alphaproteobacteria > Sphingomonadales > Sphingomonadaceae > Novosphingobium. The sequence goes on from JAYRPK010000034.1 coordinate 1,394, forward strand.
GGCGTGCCGTAGGCGCGGTGGAGAATGTCGCGGATGGTCTCGATCAGGCTGCCGGTTGTCCACAGTCCCACTGCCCCGCCGATCCACAACAGCCAGCCGCTGCGCGCCTCGATGGTGTTGTGCGCCACCGGCGATAGCACCTTTGCCACCATCGGCGGCACTGCACTCAGCACCGCGTCGATCGACGCAGCGCGCTGGGCCGGCTCGCCTATCGCCGAGAATGTGGCGGCAATGACGATGAAGAAGGGAAACAGCGCCAGCAGCGACATGTAGGCCAAATTGCCGGCGTGGATGAAGCCGTCGTAATAGGCGCCGGTCCAGACCCGGCGGATCACCTGGAAGAAACGAGATCCCGGGCCGACATGGATATCCAGCAATTCACGCAGGTTTCCCTGCCGCACTGCCTGCCTGCGCCGCGCCTCGGGAGAGAGATCGACATGTGTCGCGGATTGGTCGAGCGGCCGCTCCTCCACAGTCGTCTGCCTTTCACACGCCGAGCTTGCTCCGCAATTGCCGCGAATCGCGCCAGCCTTCAAGCCTGCGGACAAGATCCTCGTCAGCTTCGGGCAATGAGAGTTCGAGCGTCACCAGCTGGTCGCCCCGGGTTCCGTCCTTGCGGGCGAAGCCCTTGCCCTTGAGCCGCAGGGTCTTGCCCGAGCTCGATCCGGGAGAGACCGAAAGCATCACCGGGCCCTCGACAGTAGGCACTTTCACCTTGGCGCCGTTGACTGCCTCGTCGAGGCTGACCGGCAGGTCGAGCCGGATGTTGTCGCCGTCGCGGCGGAAAAAGGCATGCGGCGCGATGTGGATCGTCACCAGCGCATCGCCATTGCCGCCCGGGCCGGGGTCGCCCTTGCCGGCCAGCCGCATCTGGGTTCCCTCTTCCAGCCCGGCGGGCAGCTTGAGGTCGATGGTCTTGCCATCGCGCAGGGTGATGCGCTGGTCCGCGCGGGTTGCCGCATCGGCGAAGGACACGTTGAGCCGGTAGGGAACATTGGCGCCCTTGGCCGCCGGACGCGAACGGCCTCCGCCGAAGCCGCCGAAACCGCCAGCCTGGGTACCGCCCCTGCCACCGAACAGTCCTTCGAAAATGTCGCCAAGATCGACGCCCTCGCCCGAAAAGCCCTCGAAACCGTCGGCGCGAAAGCCGCGCTGGCCGCCACCGCCGAAGCCGAACGGCATCGCCGGATTGCCGTCCGCGTCGATTTCGCCGCGGTCGAACTGGGCCCGCTTGTCCTTGTCGGACAAGAGGTCGTAGGCGCCGGTCACTTCGCTGAAGCGCTCGGCCGCCTTCGGGTTGTCCTTGTTGCGATCGGGGTGGAGTTCCTTGGCGAGCTTGCGATAGGCGGACTTGATGTCTTTCTCGCTCGCGCCGCGGGCCACGCCCAGGGTGGAATAGGGATCTGCTGCCATGGCCCTAAGCTAGGTTGGCAATTGACCAAGAACAAGGCGCGCTTTTCTTGAATCGTTTCAAGGGCTATGATTGCAAAACGGAAGCTGCGGCGATGCGCCGCACTCTTTCCCGACAATTTGGCAGATCATGAACCCGCATTCCCAACAGACCCTCGATGCAATTCCGGATGGCGATCCGATCGTTCTGTTCGCCGAATGGTTCGTGGAAGCCCGCTCCACCGAACCCAACGACGCCAATGCCATGGCGCTGGCCACGGCGGATGCGTCGGGCGCGCCTTCGGTGCGCATGGTGCTGCTCAAGGGGCACGGGCAGGACGGTTTCATCTTCTATACCAACAGCCACAGCCGCAAGGGGCGCGAGATCGCCGCCAATCCGCGCGCGGCGCTGCTGTTCCACTGGAAATCGTTGCGCCGCCAGATCCGCATCGAAGGTCCGCTCGAAGAAGTCGACGAGGCTACAGCCGATGCCTATTTCGCCAGCCGCACCCGCGATTCGCAGCTCGGTGCAGTGGCTTCCGACCAGTCGGCACCGCTCGATGCGCGCGCCACCTTCCTCGCCCGCCATGCCGAGGCGGAGCGGCGTTTCGAAGGTCTGGAGGTAGAGCGGCCACGGCACTGGAAAGGCTTCCGGCTGAAGCCGCAGGCGATCGAGTTCTGGCAGGACCGGGAGCACCGCCTGCATGAGCGGCGGCGCTTCACCAGGACGGAGGGCGGCTGGTCCAGCACGCTGCTTTATCCATGAAGGCGCAGTCGGCCAGCGCGGGCCTCAACCGCAGCGCGGCGCTTGCCAGCATTGCCGTGGCGGCGCTGCTCGTCGGCCTCAAGGCATGGGCGGCCTGGTCGACCGGTTCGACCGCCATGCTCGGCAGCCTTGCCGATACCGCGCTCGATCTGATTGCCAGCCTGGCGACGCTGACCGGCGTGGTCGTCGCCGCCCAGCCCGACGACCGGCATCATCGCTTTGGCCACGGCAAGGCCGAGGCACTGGCGGCCATGTTCCAGGTGACGCTGATCACCATTTCCGCGCTGACGCTGGCGTTCCGCTCGGTCGAACAGTTCCTTGCCGGCGCGCGCACCCAGGCCGCCGAGGAAGGGATTGTGGTATCGGGCCTTGCCATGGCGGCGACGCTCGCCCTGCTCGCGTGGCAGCGCTACGTCATCCGCCGGACCGGCAGCCTCGCCATCAGTACCGATCATGTCCACTATTCGTCGGACCTGGCGCTGAACCTCGCGGTGATCGCCGCATTGGCGCTCGATCAGTACGCCAGGATTTCCGGCGCCGATGCGGTATTCGGCTTCGCCATCGCGCTGTGGCTGGGCTGGGGCGCCTGGGGCGCGTCGCAAGGGGCGATCGTCCAGCTGATGGATCGCGAATGGCCCGAGGACAAGCGCAAGCGCTTCGTCGAAGTCATGGCCCGGCATCCCGAACTGCGCGGCGTCCATGACCTGCGCACCCGCACCGCGGGCAACCGCGATTTCGTCCAGTTCCATGTATGGGTCGATCCCGACATGTCGATCCGCGACGCGCACCGGGTGATGGACGAGATCGAGCTGAAGCTGCGCAGCGAATTCCCCGGCGTGGAAATCCTGATCCACCCCGATCCGGAAGGCCATGTCGATACCGGACTGGGCGCCAAGGACCTCATGCCTTCGGCTTAGCGTCTGATCCGGAATTTCATTTCGGATCGTTCGGTGCCGCCTCGCAACGAGGTTCAACTTTCCGGGAATAGTTCCAGGATTCGCGCAAGCCCTGCGCGCACGCGCACCCTTTGCTGCTCGTCGGAATTGCCGAGCCGGACCACCACCAGCCGCTGCCCGGGCGAAACCACGACATATTGCCCGAGATGGCCCACGCAGGCGAAGACGTCCGTCCCTGCCTGGCCGGGAAACAGGACCTGCCTGCCATCGACCTGTGGCCGGTTGAGCCACAATTGCGCACCATAGCCGGGATTGCGCGGGCTGGGCCGGGTCATGAACTGGATCCAGTCGCGCGGAACGATCTGCGCGCCGCGCACCGATCCGCCATTGCGCAGGAACTCGCCAAACTGGCCCCAGTCACGCGCGGTGCCGTGGACCAGGCTGGAGCCGACGAAAGTGCCCGCCGCATCGTATTCGGCGGTCATCGAACGCAGGCCGAGCGGTTCGAACAGGCGAGTGCGCAGATAGTCCGCCATGGCCGCGCGCCGTGCCGCGGCATCGCCGTTGCCGGCCAGCGCGCGGGTTGCCGCATCGGCAAGGATCACGCTGGTCGCCGAGGAATACTCGAACTTGCGCCCCGGTTCGGCCTCCAGCGGCTGGGCTTCTGCATAGGCGGCCATGTCGTCGCGCCCGTCGAGGAACAGCATGCGCACTTCGTCCGATCGATAGACCGGATCCCCGCTTTCGGTGTGCCTCAGGCCGGATCGCATCTGCAGCAACTGGCGCAGGGTGATCTCGCCGCGCGGATCGCCAGAGCGTTGCCAGGCCGGCACCGGCGGGCTTTCGTCGAGCCGCAGCCGGCCATCGGCGACCAGCATGCCGATCATCACCCCGGTGATGCTCTTGGTCATCGACCAGCCGATGAACCGGCTCTCCTTGCCGTAACCGGGGGCATAGCGTTCGGCGACCACGCTGCCGCCGCGCATTACCAGGATTGCGCGGGTTTCACCGGCTTCGGTATCGGCGAACATGTCGTCGATCGCCCGGGCCAAGGCCTCGCGCGGAGCGCCGGGTTGCCCCACCACGGCATTGAGTGCCGCTGCATCGAGCGGCGCCGGCCCAGGCTTGTCCGAGCTGCCGCAAGCGGCAAGGGCTGGCGCCAGCAGCAGCGGCAGGATAAGGGACAGGCGGCGCGCGGGCATGGCGCGCATCCATGCTCAAGCCGGAAGCCCATGGCAACAGCCAAACCCGTTCTGACCAGGCCGCCACGCCGTTACTGGCGCAAGCTGGCGCTCGTATTGGCGCTGGTGGTTGTGCTTGCGCTCGGCTGGTTCTGGCGATCGCTGCACGCCAAGGCGGTGGTGGCGACCTCCTATGGCGCGCATGTCGCCTGTTCCTGCCGCTTTATCGCCGGGCGCAAGCTTGAGGACTGCCGCAAGGATTTCGAGCCGGGGATGGAACCTGTCGCCTTGAGCGAGGATGCCGAGGCGAAAAGCGTGACCGCGCGCTACCTGATCGTCTCGCGGCAGACCGCGACGTTCAAGCCGGGGCAGGGCTGCGTGCTGGAGCCCTGGGATAATTAATAAGCGAAGGTTTCCTCGATCCAGCCACCGCCGACGACCCGCTCTCCCGCGTAAAGCACAGCAGCCTGCCCCGGCGCGACGCCGTATTCCGGCTCGGCAAAGCGGATTCGGCACTCGGCCCCTTCGCCCAGCGGCCCTTCGAGCGTGACCGGCGCCGGCTTTGCGAGCGAGCGGACCTTGGCGGTCAATGGCGCGAGGGGAAGCGGGCCGATGCGGTTGGTCTCGATCAGCCGCGCGGCACAAACCGCCAGCAAGCGCCGCGGCCCGGCCAGCACCCGGCGTGAGGCAGCGTCGATCCCGGTGACGTAGAGCGGCTCTGCCTGTCCGCCCACTTCCAGTCCCCGGCGCTGACCGATGGTGTAATGGATCACCCCGCGATGATGGCCCAGCACCGCGCCGCTCTCGGCATGGACGATCTCGCCGGGCTCGCCGGCCTCGGGCCTGAGCTTGCGCACCAGCGAGGCATAGTCGCCATCGGGCACGAAGCAGATGTCCTGGCTATCGGGTTTCGCCGCCACTTTCAGGCCTGCCGAGTCGGCGATCTGGCGAACCTGTTGCTTGGGCATGCCGCCCAGCGGAAAGCGCAGGAATTCGAGCTGCGCCTCGGTGGTGGCGTAACGAAAATAGCTCTGGTCGCGCGCCGGATCGGTCGCGCGGTGGAGCTCCAGCCCGGCGGGGCCGTGCAGCCTTTGCACATAGTGCCCGGTCGCCAGGCAATCCGCGCCCAGCTCGCGCGCCATGGCGAAAAGGTCGGTGAACTTGGGGCCCATGTTGCAGCGGATGCAGGGGATCGGGGTGCGTCCGGCGGCATATTCGTCGGCGAAGTGTTCGATCACGTCCTCGCGGAACTGCGTTTCATGGTCGAACACGTAATGCGCGATGCCCAGCCGGTCGGCGACGGCGCGGGCGTCGCGGATGTCCTCGCCGGCGCAGCAGGCGCCCTTGCGGCTGATTGCCGCGCCATGATCGTAGAGCTGCAGGGTAACGCCGATGGCCTCGGCGCCGCTCGCCGCCGCCAGCGCCGCGACGACCGAAGAATCGACGCCGCCCGACATGGCGACCACGATCCGGCACTGCTGCGCCGGGCGCGGCAGGTCGAAAAGGGCGGCGGTATCGAGACTGTCCAACGCGAGCATCGCGGCCACATACACGGGCCGGTGGGGAATGTGTATGGGTTCACGAAATCCTTGCGCGCGCTTAACCATCCTCAATGCAAGGTAAAGCCCGCCTTTACCTTGCTTGAACCATCGCCGGGCTAAGGGGCTCGCATGGACATGGGATTCACCATCGATGCGCGCGGCCTTGCGCATGATCCGGAGCAGCCCTTCGGCGCGCCGGATTGGCGTGCCTTGCGCGATCGGCTGGGGGCGCAATGGCTGGCGCGGCGCGCGCTTTCGCTACCCGCCGGTGGCGAAGAGCCCCCGTCCGGCAGTTTCAACTCGCCAGCGGTGTTTGCCTTGGCGGCTTATGCGGGCTGCATAGAGTCCGTTAACCCAACTGCTTTAGGCAATGGAAAACCAAACCAGGCCATAGGCGACATTTCCGCCAATGCTCAACCGACCGGCGGTCGAGGGTAATGATGATCGAGAACCAGAAAATCCGTCCGGCAATGGTCATCGGTCCGCTTGGCGAGCCGCTGACGGTCGATTCGCTGCCGCCGCCCAACACCACCCGCTGGGTGGTCCGGCGCAAGGCGGAAGTCGTCGCCGCGGTGAATGGTGGCCTCTTGACCATCGACGAAGTCTGCGAGCGCTATAACCTCACGCTCGAGGAATTCGCGTCCTGGCAGCGCGCGGTCGATCGCTCGGGTATGCAAGGCCTGCGCGTGACGCGCATCCAGCACTATCGCGATCTTTACGAGCGCCAGCTGAAATACTGAGTTTTCGGCCGCAAGCCGAGTTGTAACGCTTTGTCACAGGGCAATTCCCTGCGGATTGCCACTGCGCCGTCCGGGGGCTATGACCGCTTCCGCAATTCGCTCGCGCGCCATGAGGGTGCGCAAGCGGAGTCGGCATTGCCGGCAATGACTTAACCGGATAGAATGGTTCGGTTCCCGAACGATCGGGCCCGGCAAGGCGGCAGGCAATGAAGTACGACGCCAGGATCGAAGTGCCGGAAGAGCGCGATGGCGCCACTCCGTTCGATCCTATGTCAGATACCGGCGAAGATGAGCGGCAATCGCGCCGCCGGATGTGGCTGTTCGGCGCGATTGCGCTGGCGGTGCTGATCGGCCTGTGGTTTCTCCTGCATCGCAACGACGCGGCTGATCAGTCGGCAAAGGCAAACCAGGCTCCGACGGTTTCGGTCGTCACTCCCGGCCGCGCCACCATAGCGGGAACCATCACCGGCACCGGATCGCTCGCCGCCCGGCGCGAAATGCCGGTTGGCGTTGCCGGTGAAGGCGGGCAAGTGGTGCAGGTGCTGGTCGAGCCCGGCCAGTGGGTCGGCGCGGGCCAGGTTTTGGCGGTGATCGACCGCTCGGTGCAGGTCCAGCAACAGGCCAGCAGCGCCGCGCAGATCCAGGTGGCCCAGGCGGACCTGCGGCTCGCCCAGGCCAATTACGACCGCGCCCTGCAACTGGTCGAGCGCGGCTTCATTTCCAAGGCGGACATCGATCGCCTGCGCGCGACCCGCGATTCCGCCGCGGCGCGGGTGCGCCTCGCCGGGGCGCAACTGGGCGAACAGCAGGCGCGTGTGCGCCGGCTCAACATCATTTCCCCAGCCGCGGGGCTGGTACTCGAACGCAAGGTCGAGCCCGGCCAGGTGGTCAGTTCGGGCAGCGGCGTGCTGTTCCGCATCGCCAAGGGCGGCGAGATGGAGCTGAAGGCGCAGATCGGCGAAGTCGATTTCGCCAAGCTGGCGATGGGCGGCACGGCCAAGGTCACGCCGGTCGGTTCAGCCAAGACCTTCGAAGGTCAAATCTGGCAGCTCTCGCCGGTGATCGATCCGCAGAACCGCCAGGGTACCGCGCGCATCGCCCTGGCCTATGCCCCGGAACTGCGCCCCGGCGGTTTCGCCAGCGCGGTGATTTCCTCTGGCACGCTGGTGGCGCCGCAATTGCCCGATTCGGCGATCCTGTCCGACAACAAGGGCAGCTATGTCTATGTCATCGACCGTAACAACAAGGCGCAGCGGCGCGACGTGGTGACCGGCGCGGTCTCGGATAGCGGCATCGCGATCGTATCGGGTCTCGATGGCAGCGAACGGGTTGTGCTGCGGTCGGGCGGCTTCCTGTCGCCTGGCGAAAGCGTCAACCCGAAGGTGGCCCAGCAGTAATGTCCGGCTCCGCGCCAGTTGCCATTCCGGCTGCCCGGCAATGAACTTCCGCAACATATCCGCCTGGTCGATCCGCAATCCGGTCGTCCCGATCATCATCTTCATCGGGCTGGTCCTAGTGGGCGCGGTCTCCTTCATGCAGATGAAGGTCCAGGACATGCCGGATGTCGAGTTTCCGGCGGTGGTGGTGGTCATCAGCCAGCCGGGCGCGGCCCCAGTCGAGATCGAAAAGCAGATCACCCAGCGGGTCGAAGCCGCCGTGCGCACGATCAGCGGCGTCGATTCGATCAGCTCCACCGCGACCGAAGGCAACAGCCAGACCTTCGTGATGTTCCAGATCGGCCGCGACATCAACGAGGCCGTCAACGAAGTCAGGAATGCCATAGACCAGGCGCGCGGGGAAATGCCCGAAGGCATTCTCGAGCCGCGCGTGTCGAAGGTCGAGGGCCAGGGCAACGAAATCGCCGCCTGGGCCGTCACGGCCCAGGACACGACCATCGAGGAACTTTCCTGGTTCATCGACGATACGGTGGCCAAGCGCCTGCTGTCGATCCAGGGCATGGCGACGGTGAAGCGCGGTGGCGGGGTTTCCCGCGAGATTCGCGTGACGCTCGATCCTGCGCGGATGCAGTCGCTTGGAATTTCGGCTGCCCAGGTCAACAATGTCCTGCGGCAGCTCAACGTCAATGCGGCCGGCGGCAAGGCGGAAGTCGCCGGCGCGCGGCAATCGGTGCGGGTGCTCGGCAATGCCGCCTCGGCATACGAGTTGTCGCAAAAGGACATTCCGCTGGGCGGCGGGCGCACGGTCAAGCTGGCCGATTTCGCCGACGTGACGGACGGCTATGCCGAGATCACTTCGGCGGCGACGCTGGCCGGCAAGCCGGTGGTCATCTTCGACATCGCCCGCGCCAGGGGGGCATCCGACGTTTCGGTTTACGACGCCACAGTCGCGGAACTGGCCAAGATCGAAAAGGAACGTCCGGGCGTCCGCTTCACCCGGCTCTATTCCTCGGTCGATTACACCAAGGCGCAATACGAAAGCTCGATCGCCGCCATGGTCGAGGGCGCGATCCTGGCGGTCATCGTCGTGTTCTTCTTCCTGCGCGACTGGCGCGCCACGGTGATCTCGGCGATCGCCATTCCGCTGTCGGCGATCCCGACCTTCTGGTTCCTCTACGACTGGTTCGGCTTTTCGTTGAACTCGATCTCGATGCTGGCGCTGGGGTTGGTCGCCGGCGTGCTGGTCGATGACGCGATCGTCGAGATCGAGAACATCGTGCGCCACATGCGCATGGGCAAGAGCGCCTACCAGGCGGCGATCGACGCCGCCGACGAGATCGGCCTGGCCGTCGTCGCCACCACTTTCTCGATCGTCGCGGTGTTCCTGCCGGTCGGCCTGATGGGCGGCATTCCCGGGCAGTTCTTCAAGAGCTTCGGCCTGACGGTTGTCACTTCCGTGCTGCTCAGCCTGGCGGTGGCGCGCACGATCACGCCGATGGTCGCGGCCTATTTCCTCAAGGCCCAGGGGCCGGCCGAACATGCCACCGGCGTCTGGATGGACCGCTACATGGCGGTGCTGTCCTGGACGCTCGATACCGCGCGGGTCACAGCCTACAAGCAAGCCCTGGCCGCCGCCGGCAGGAAGCTTTCGCTCGGGCGCCGGGTTGCGGCGCGGCTGCGCGATCATCGCCTCTGGATGGTGGGGGTCGGCCTGCTGGCCTTGTCGCTTACCGGCCTGTTGCTGGTCATGATCCCCAAGCAGTTCTTCCCCACGAGCAACAGCGATTTCAGCATGATCCGGATTGAGATGGTTCCCGGCACCACGCTGGCGCAGACCCAGGCCGTGGCAGAACAGGTTTCGCACATGGCGGGCCGCGATCCCGATGTCTCCACTGCTTTCGCCAGCGTCAGGGAGAGCAGCGCTACGGTCTTCATCAACCTTAAGCTAGAGCGGGAAAAGACCAGCCAGGAATTCGAACGCGGCCTTACTCCGTCGTTCCAGCAGATTCCCGATGCGCGGATTTCGTTCCTTGATTTCAGCGCGGGCGCTGGCGGCGGCGGCGGCACCGGACGGCCGATCTCGATCATGCTTTCGGGTAGCGATTCCCGCCTGCTGGAGGAAACCGCCGCGACGCTGGTGGAGCAGATGAAAGGCATCAAGGGCCTGGTCGCGCCGCGCGTGGCCGCCGACATGCGCCGCCCTGAGATCGTGGTGACCCCGCGCTACAATCTTGCCGCCAGTCTGGGCGTGACCACTTCGGCGCTCAGCCAGACGATCCGCATCGCCACCATCGGCGATATCGACCAGAACGCCGCCAAGTTCTCGCTGGAAGACCGGCAGGTGCCGATCCGCGTGCGCCTGTCCGAGGATTCCCGGCGTGAGCTTGCGACCATCCGCAACCTGCCGGTGCAGACCGTTTCCGGCGGCTCAGTGCCGCTGTCGAGCGTGGCCGACATCAGTTTCGGCACCGGTCCGGTCAGCGTCCAGCGCTATAACCAGAGCCGCCGTGTCTTCGTCGGCGCCGATCTTGGCCCCGGCGTGGTCAAGGGCAACATGATGGCCGCGATCAACGCATTGCCGATCATGAAGAACCTGCCCGCAGGCGTATCCAATGCGCCCTTCGGGCAGGATCGCTGGCAGGCCGAAATGTTCTCCAGCTTCGGCCAGGCGGTGCTTGCCGGCGTGCTGCTGGTCTTTTCTGTGCTGGTGCTGCTCTATCACCGGTTCGTCTCGCCGCTGGTCAACATGGGCTCGCTGTTCCTCGCCCCGCTGGGTGGCATGCTGTTGCTGCTGGTGCTGGGCCAGCAGATCTCGATGCCGGTGATTATCGGCATCCTGATGCTGCTTGGCATCGTCGCCAAGAACTCGATCCTGTTGATCGATTTCGCCATCGAGGAAATGGGGCAGGGGGCAAGCAAGCTCGAAGCGATCATGGAGGCGGGCCACAAGCGCGCGCAGCCGATCATCATGACGACTGTCGCCATGGTCGCCGGCATGGTTCCCACTGCGATCTCTGTCGGCGGCGACGGGGCGTGGCGCGCGCCGATGGGCACGGTGGTGATCGGCGGCCTGATCCTCTCGACCCTGCTGACGCTGCTGATCGGTCCCGCCGCCTTCAGCCTGGCGGACGGACTTGAAAAGCGGATCGGGCCGAAGCTGCGCAAGTCGATCCTGACCTATGAGCCCGAACACGCCGCGCGGGCGCACTATCCCGGTGCCGGCGATTCCCACCAAACAGGTACCGTTCCAGCCGAGTGAAAATGACCGCTGTTCCGGACCAGCAAAGGCCACCAGACCGGGCGCGGCGCATGCGCCTGTTCGCTACGGGGCTGCTGGTGTTCATGGCCGTGGCATTCGTGCTGATCCGGCTGTTTGGCGGAGCCCATCCTGCCTGGGGCTATGCCCTGGCCTTCACCGAGGCGGCGATGGTCGGCGGGCTGGCCGACTGGTTTGCGGTGACTGCCCTGTTCCGCCGTCCGCTTGGCCTGCCGATCCCGCACACTGCGATCATCCCGGAGAACAAGGATCGCATCGCCAGCACCATGGCCATGTTCCTGCGCGACAATTTCCTGACTCCCCAGGTCGTCGCCCGGCGGATGCGGGGCTATAATGTCGCCGCCGCCACCGGCCGCTATCTCGCCAATCCCGAAAGCGGCGCTCAATCGCGGCTGCGCGACGGCGCGGCGAACCTCATGGGCGACCTGCTCGAATCGCTCGACCAGCGCCAGCTCGGCGGCATGGTCAAATCGGCGCTGCGCACCCAGCTCGACAAGCTGGATATCGCGCCGCTGCTGGGCCAGCTGATCCAGGCGGCGATCGCCGACCGGCGGCACCTGCCGGTGATCGAAAGCCTGATCCGCTGGGCCGGCTTCACCATCGAGGACAACGAGGAGCTGATCCGCACGACCATCCACGAGCGGGCCAACACCCTGATGCGCTGGACCGGGCTTGATGAACGCCTGGCCAATGCCCTGCTCGACGGGCTCTACAAGCTGCTGGCCGAAACCCTGGTCGATACCGAGCACCCGGTGCGCGGCAAGATCGAGGAAGGGCTGCATACGCTCGCCGACAACTTGCTCCACGATCCCGAAATGCAGGCGCGGGTGGCGCGGCTCAAGGCCGAAGTGCTGGCCAATCCGGCGATGGGCACCTGGCTCGATGGCATGTGGGAGCATGCGCGAACCGCGATGCTGCGCGCCGCGCGCGAGCCCGACCGCGCCTTCGCCGGCCAGTTCGGCGCCAGCCTGGGCGAACTGGGCGTGGCGATGCAGCAGGACCCGCGGCTGCAACTGCTGGTCAACCGCTTCGTCCGGCGCACGGTGATCGGCGTGGTCACGCGTTATGGCGACGAGATCGTGCGGCTGGTGTCGGAAACCGTCAGGCGCTGGGACGCGCAGACCGTGACCAGCCGGATCGAAGGGGCAGTGGGGCGCGATCTCCAGTTCATCCGCATCAACGGCACTCTGGTCGGCGGCCTGGTGGGCCTGGCCCTGCATGCGATGAATCTTCTGTTCTGACTCTTAAAGCGGCCAGGCGATTGCCGTTCTGGGTCTTGGACATGAAGAAACCCGGAGCCACCGCGGCTGTCGAGAGCTATGCAGAGCCCGCCGGCGAGGCACGGTTGCTGCGCGGGGCGACGCTCGTCCTGTTCCAGGCCAGCGACGATCCGGTCCGCGACCGGCACTGGCTGTGCGGTCCGCTCAGCCGCGCCGTCGCCAGTCACACTTCGCGCCAGGGGCAGATGCTATGCGCCGAATTGGGCGTGGCCTTGGCCTCGGGCGATCACGCCGGCGCGCTGGATGCCTGCAGTCGCTTGATCCGCCTCGATATTTCGAGCGCCGTTCCAGCCCTGGAAACCTGCCAGTAGGCCCTGCCCGTAGGAGGTCATTCCGCCGCTTCGGCCTGGTGCAGCCAGGGATTGCCCGCATGGGTCAGGCCCAGCGTGGCGAAAGAAGGATCGGCTTGCCCGCGATGCTGCACGGCAAAGCCGGCATTGGCCAGCCAGTCTCCGGCCAAGGCATGCGAATGCGACCATTCGCGGATGCAGATGCGATTTTCCAGCAGCCACTTGCCGTCTTCGCGTACCAGCCGGTCGACATAGCGCCCGCCAAGCTGGCCGATGGTCTGCGGTTCGCCGGGCTGCTTGGGGGGATAGAGCAGGGTTGCGATGAAATAGGTCTCTGCGCCCGCCGTATCGCCCGACACCTTGATCAGCGACTGGCCGAGCAAGTGGGCGACCAGATCGGTAGTCGCCAGCGCGTCCTTGACCGTCTGGATCGAAAAGGGCTTGCCTGGCATCTTGTAGGTGCCGTGGTCGTCCCAGCTCTCCTCGCGATAGACCGAGGCCATCTCCACTTCGTCCCCCCGGTCGCAACCATGGCAATAGGTGGCGAGCAACTGGCGGATTTCGTGGTGGTCGATCAACTCCTGCAGGCGCGGGTCCATGGGGGCTCTCCCGTGTGGCTTGTGTCCGTAAGGCTATGCGTTTGCCGGCTGAGGGCAAGAAAAAACCCCGGCCGTTTCCAGCCGGGGCTCTTTGTGTTTCAGCGTCTGAAGCCGTTCAAAGCTTGCCGACCAGCTCCGGCACGGCGTTGAACAGGTCCGCCACCAGGCCGATGTCGGCGACCTGGAAGATCGGCGCATCCTCGTCCTTGTTGATGGCGACGATGACCTTGGAGTCTTTCATGCCGGCAAGGTGCTGGATCGCGCCGGAGATGCCGACCGCGATGTAGAACTCAGGCGCGACGATCTTGCCGGTCTGGCCGACCTGGTAGTCGTTGGGCACATAGCCCGCGTCGACCGCCGCGCGGCTCGCGCCGACGGCTGCACCGAGCTTGTCGGCCAGCGGGAAGATGACTTGCTGGAAGGTGTCGGCGTCCTTCAGCGCGCGGCCACCGGAGACGATGATCTTGGCGCTGGTCAGTTCCGGGCGTTCGAGCTTGGCGATCTCGGCGCCCGCGAAGCTGGAGATGCCGGCATCGCCGGGGCCCGAAGCGGCTTCGACGGAGGCCGAACCGCCGCTGGCCTCGGCCTTGGCGAAGGCGGTGCCGCGCACGGTGATCACCAGCTTGGCGTCGGTGCTTTCGACCGTGGCGATGGCATTGCCGGCATAGGTCGGACGGGTGAAGGTCTTGGGGCCTTCGACCGACAGGATGTCGGACACCTGCATGACATCGAGGCTTGCCGCGACGCGCGGGGCGATGTTCTTGCCGTGCGCGGTGGCGGGGAACAGCACAGCGTCATAGCTGCCCATCAGCCCGGCCACCAGCGGCGCGACGTTTTCGGCGAGTTGGTCGGCATAGGCCGCATCGTCGGCCTTGAGCACCTTGGCGACGCCGGCGATCTTGGCCGCGGCATCGGCCGCCGCGCCGCAGCCCGATCCGGCCACCAGCACATGGACTTCGCCGAGCTTGGCTCCGGCAGTGACGACAGCCAGTGTCGCATCCTTGAGCGAGGCGTTGTCGTGTTCGGCATAAACGAGGACGGTCATGCGCCTACTCCCAGTTCCTTGAGTTTCGCGACCAAGGCATCGACGTCGGCAACCTTGATTCCCGCCTGGCGCACCGGCGGTTCGCTGACCTTGAGCGTCTTCAGCCGCGGCGCGGTATCGACGCCGTAGTCGGCCGGAGCCTTGGTGGCGAGCGGCTTGCTCTTGGCCTTCATGATGTTCGGCAGCGAGGCGTAGCGCGGCTCGTTGAGGCGCAGGTCGGTGGTGACCACCGCCGGCAGCGAGAGCTTGACCGTCTCGAGACCGCCATCGACTTCGCGCTTCACCGTGACGCTATCGCCATCGACGGTGACTTCCGAAGCGAAAGTGCCCTGCGGGCGGCCCATCAGGGCGGCGAGCATCTGGCCGGTCTGGTTGCAGTCGTCGTCGATCGCCTGCTTGCCGAGGATGATCAGGCCAGGGCCTTCCTCTTCGGCAATGCCCTTGAGGATCTTGGCGACGGCCAGCGGCTCAACCTCGTCATCGGTCTGCACCAGCACGGCGCGGTCGGCGCCCATGGCGAGCGCGGTGCGCAGGGTTTCCTGGGCCTTTTGCGGGCCTACTGAAATGGCGACGATCTCCGTCGCCACGCCCTTTTCTTTCAGCCGGATGGCTTCCTCGACGGCGATTTCGTCGAAGGGGTTCATCGACATCTTCACGTTGGCGAGATCGACGCCGGTGCCATCGGACTTGACCCGGGGCTTCACGTTGTAATCGATCACCCGCTTCACGGGCACGAGCACTTTCATCGCATTTTATCCTTCCGCAGGGGGGATGAAGGCAATTTAGCCGGACGATTAAATGAATCGCCGGACGCCATTGCCGCAGTTGCGAAGAAGGTCAAGACCCCGAGTGTTTCGCGGCCCCTCGCCAACTGCGACCAGGTTGCTGTGCAGCCAAGTCTTCTTATCCTCCCCCGCCCCTTCGACAAGCTCAGGAGGGGAGAGGAGCCGCAGGCATCACGCCGCTTGCTTCACTTCCGCCACGATCTTCTTCGCCGCATCGCCGAGGTCGTCCGCCGGCACGATGGCCAGGCCCGACTTGGCGAGGATTTCCTTGCCCAGCTCGACATTGGTGCCTTCGAGGCGCACCACCAGCGGAACCTGCAGGTTCACTTCCCTCGCCGCCGCGACGATGCCTTCGGCGATGGTGTCGCACTTCATGATGCCGCCGAAGATGTTGACGAGAATACCCTTCACCGCCGGGTCGGCGAGGATGATCTTGAACGCCGCCGTCACCTTTTCCGTCGTGGCGCCGCCGCCGACGTCGAGGAAGTTGGCCGGGAACATGCCGTTAAGCTTGATGATGTCCATCGTCGCCATGGCGAGGCCCGCGCCGTTGACCATGCAGCCGATGTCGCCATCGAGCTTGATGTAGGCGAGGTCGTACTTCGATGCTTCGACTTCGGC
>JAYRPK010000035.1:0-7201 GCA_041911195.1 Novosphingobium sp.
AGGGCGGGGTGTGGATCGCCTGCTGCTTTGCCGAGCAAGTGGCGCGCTACCGGCCCGACGGCACGCTCGACCGCGCGGTTGCGCTGCCAGACCGCAATGTCACTTCGATCTGCTTCGGCGGGCCGGACTGGCGCGACGTCTATGTGACGACGGCCGGGGACGACGGCATCGACATCATGATGCAGGGCAAGCTGCCGGGCCCCAACGGCAGGCTGTTCCATGCGCGCTCGGACATTCCCGGCCTGCCGGTGGCGGAGACGCGGTTCCGGACGGGTTAGGCTAAAGCACAGGCCTGCCTTGCGGCCAGCCGATCTTCTCCCAGCCGCCCGGCGCCTTCCAGACAAATTCCAGGTAGTGCCCCAGGCTCGCCCGCGCGTCCATGTAGGCGAAGACCATGGCCGGGCTCTCGCCGGCGAAGGCGAGCGGCAGGCCCGAGGCCGCCAGCTCCGCTTGCATCGCGGCAAGATCGTCGCGGCGCAGGGCCCAGTGGTGCAGGCGCGGGGTGGGGTCGGCGCGATCCTCGGGCAGCAGCGTGCGGTAATGCGCGTCTGCCCCGCCCATTGGCTGGACGATCTCGATATTCGTGCCGCCTGCCCAGGCCGAGGCAAGACGTAGCGACATGGTCTCCTCGCCCGCCTGGGTCCTCACCGGCACTTCCGCCTCGAACCGCATCCAGCCGGACAGGCCGAACCGCCCCTCGACCAGGGCCATGGCGCCTTCGAGGTCGTGCGTCACATAGCCGTTCTGGTAGTGGCCGCGCAGCGATGCCACGTCAGTAGACCGGGCGGTCCTTCGGCCAACCCTGCATTTCCCAGCCTTCCGGCGTCGCCCAGATATATTCGAAATGGTGGCCCAGCACCTTGGCGGCGTTGAGGTAGACGAAGATCAGGCCGGGCACTTCGCCTTCGAATTCCACCGGCAGCCCCAGCCGGGCGATCTCCTCGCGCATCCCCTTCTCGTCGTCACGGCGCACGGCAATGTGGTGGAAGCGGGGGGTGGGGTCGGTCTTGTCGGCGGGGAGCGCGGGCAGGTAGTGGTCGCAATAGCCGCGCACCGGCTGGATGATTTCGAGCTGGTGCCCATCGTGCCAGCCGAGCGCCGCCTTGACCGAGCTTTCCTTGATGCCGCTGGCGGTCTTCAACTGCATGTCCGGCTCGAACACGATCCAGTCGATCTTGCCGAACTGCCTGTCGATCCCGGCCAGCGCATCGTCAAGGTCATGCGTGACGTAGGCGTTCTGGAAGTGGCCCTTGAAGTACATTTCGATCCTCGTCCCAAATTTGCATTGCGCGCGAGTTCCGCACGGTTAGACACTTGAGTCAACAAGCGTGAGAGAGGATATGGCCGAAGCCCAAGAGGAAGCGCCGCTGGAGCCGCAGCTCCCGATCGTAGATCCGCACCTGCACTTCTGGGAGATTCGCGCCGATCCGCTCGGCATGCGGGCGCCGCACAGCTTCCTGGTGCAGCAAGTGGCGGATGTGATCGAGGCGAGCGGGCACAATGTCACCCATTCGGTCTTCGTCGAATGCCACGCGATGCATCGCTGCGACGGGCCGGAAGAGCTGCGCCCGGTGGGCGAGACCGAATTCGCGGCCGGGCAGGCGGCGATCAGCGCCAGCGGTCAATATGGCCCGGCGCGGTTGGGGCACCGCATCGTCGGCACGGCGAACCTGCTGCTGGGCAGCCGGGTGCGCCCTGTGCTGGAGGCTCATGTCGCAGCGGGAAACGGCCGGTTTCGTGGCATTCGCATGGCCACGGCCTGGCGCGCGGCGGGGAAGTTCGGCGTGGCGGCGGACCCGGCCGGCGCGGGACTGCTGGCGCTGGATGAATTCCGCGAAGGCGCGCGGGTGCTGGCGGAGATGGACCTCAGCCTCGATGTCTGGTGCTTCCATCGGCAATTGCCGGAACTGATCGCGCTGGCCGACGCGCTGCCGGATCTTGCCATTGTGCTCGACCATATCGGGACGCCCGAAGAGCGGGACGAGGAGGCTCGCAAAGAATGGTCGGCCTCGATCCGCGAATTGGCGCGGCGGCCCAATGTGTGCATCAAGCTGGGCGGGCTGGGCATGGATTGCGATCACGGCATCGGCCACACCTATCGCAATGCTTCGTCCGAGGTGCTCGCCGAGGAATGGCGACCCTATGTCGAGACCTGCATCGCGGCGTTCACCCCGTCGCGCGCCATGTTCGAAAGCAACTTCCCGCCCGACAATTCGACCGCCACCTACGGCGCGACCTGGAATGCCTTCAAGCGCATCGCCGCCGCGCATTCGGACAGCGAAAAGGCCGATTTGTTCAGCGCCACCGCCAGGCGGGTCTACCGGATATGACTTGGCCGAGAGGAAGAACGCGATGAAAGTGCTGGTCAACCGCGCGCTGTGCGAAGGCAATGGCAATTGCGAGGCGCAGGCCCCCGAACTGTTCCATCTCGACGACCAGGACGAGCTGCACATTCTCAAGGACAGCTTCGGCGAGGACCTGCGCGCCCGGGCCGAGGCGGCGGTGCGCGCCTGCCCGAAGAACGCGCTGAGCATAGAGGGATAGACCACATGACCAGTCCGCACATTTTCGGCAATCTCGTCCAGCTCGGCTATGTCGTCACCGATTTCGACAAGGCCTCGGTGCGGATGGGCGAGCGCCATGGCATCGACAGGTGGAAGGTGGTGCCGCTCGATCCGGGCAGTCCGATCAGTCGAATGGCCATGGCCTATGTCGGCGATATCATCTTCGAGCTGATCGAAGTCGATCTCTCGATCCCGCTGCTGCCGATCCACCAGGGCTGGTTGCCGTCCGATCCGTATTCCGCGCGGCTCAACCACGTCGCCTTCATGCTGCCCTCGCTCGATGACTGGCGCGCCGCCCAGGCGCATTTCGGCACGCTTGGCGTGGACATTCCGGTGGCGATGACTTTCGGCGACATTTTCGAATTCTTCTACGCCGATACCGTCGCCGAGCTTGGCCACTGGAGCGAATTTCTCTGCCTCGGCCCGGCGGGGGCTGATTTCCTTGCCGACATTCCCCGGTTCTAGGCGGCAAGCGATGAGCGAAGCCATACTCGCCCGGCTCGAAGCCGAAAGCGCGATCCGGCGGCTGGTTGGGCTCTATTGCGATGCTGTCAATCGCGCCGATGCCGATGCGGCGGGGCGCCTGTTCGCCGAGGATTGCCGGGTGCGGATCGCCCAGGGGCCGGAAATCGCCGGGCGTGACGTGCTGGTCGAAGGCATGCGCCAGAGCTTCGCCGCGTTCGATTTCCTGCGGATGCAATGCACCGTAGCCGCCATCGATGTCGCGGGAGATACGGCCAAGGCCCGGCTGCTGGTGCACGAAACCACGCACAAGCCCGGCGCCGCCGAGCTCGGCGAACTGTGGGGCAATTACGAGGACCACTATGTGCGCCTCGCCGAGGGCTGGCGCTTCCAGCAGCGGCGATACACCCTGCAACTGCGCGCACTGGTGCCGGTGGCGCGGATGCAGCGGGTGGAGGGGTTCGATCTGGCTTTCGGATTTGAGCCGTAGGGCGCCTGGGCGGGGGAGAGGGCCGGTGCCGCCTCGAAATTCGCTCTTTCGCGAATTTCGAATCAGTCTCTGCTGGATCAGATCGGCTGATTGGGGATCCCCGGGTAGAGTTGTTCGGCCGGCGCCACTGTCGCCAGCCCCATCACCTTTGTGACATAGTGCGGCGCAAACATGGCCAGGTAGACCAGGTTGCCGACAACCGCGAAGCCGAGCAGCGTGAGCAGGGCCGAACCCATGCGCGACTTGGTCTTCGAGTCGGCCCATGCATCGATGATTGTGCGGCCAAGCGCATCGGTTCGCGCCAGCAGGTAGGCCACGACCATCACCTGGATCCCCATCGCCAGCGCATCGTAGAGCGGATACTGTTCGATCGTGCCGGGACGAATGGCGAGGCCTTCGATAACCCGGCCGTAGCGGAACACTCCGGCCTTCGCGCCGACGAAGCCATTGAAGATGAGCGCGTAGAAAAAGCCGACGACAAGCCCGACGGTCAGCAGCGTCTGCGGCCGGCGCCACATGAACCAGGCGCTCATCCGGCTGGCCAGCCAAGCGGCGAGCAGTGCCGGCATCGCGAAATAGGACATGTAGCCGACCGGCACCGAATTCGGCACGCCGCCACCCCAGGTCCAGTTGAGCGGCCACCAGGCCGGCATGCGCGGCAGCTCGGGCGGGAACTGCGCATAGATGGCCCAGTCATAGGGGGCCTCGATCCACGATATCGACAAGCCGAGAAAGCACACCAGCAGCAATGGGTGCGGCCGGCCGCGACGAAGGCTCAGGATCACGCCCGCCAGGACGAACAGGACGGACATTCCCATGGCGAAATAGAGCGAACTCTGCGTGCTGGCGTCCATCACTCGTCCCCTTCGCGGCCGTAAGGCCGGCGTGCTTCGGGATCGAAACGCAGGACAAGCCAGTACGTCAGGGCAATCACCGAGAAGAGCGTGCCCAGCATGATCAGTGCCCCCACAAATCCCTCCTTCAGCCTTGGCGCGAAGCCATGCTTGCCGCCCGCTTGCGGGGGCCGAGACAAGGCTCCGTCGCGGCTTCTTGCCTCGGCAGACAAGCTATATTTAGTCAATCGTATAATAATAATCGGCGGAACGTCAACCAAGGCCCATCGCAAATTCGGGATATGAGGAAACCTGTTTGTGCAATCGTATAATCAATGACCTTGGCATGGTCCGCCCGCGCATGTAGGTGCTGAAAAAGGAGATTGCCGTTGCCGGGTCGGCCTGCGCCGTCCGGCATCAGCCTGCGACCCATAGCTTCGACGAACCGACGAGGAGCCAGCCATGTCCTATGAAAGCCACGCAGAGCCGATCAAGGTCGGCGCCCTGATGGACTTCAAACTGCCCCCCAGCATGCCGCAGGAACAGGTCGACGATTTTCCCAAATCGCTGGAACTCGTGTTCAAGCGCGCGCGCCGGGCCGGCATTCTCGATCGCGATGTCGAGGTGATCTACAGGGAGGTCGAAGGCCTGCCCAAGGGGTCGATCAAGAATGTGCTCGATGCCTTCCAGGAGCTGGTCGACGAAGGATGTCTCGCCGTATTCGGCCCGCACATCTCCGACAACGCGGCGCCGGTCCGCAAGGCGATAGAGCAGCGTTTCCAGATACCGGCAATCAGCGTCACCGGCACCGAGGAATGGCTGGGGGAATGGACCTTCGCGCTGCCGCAGGGCTCGCTGACCGACGAACCGGTCTACTGGGCGCATCTGATCAAGAAGCGCGGGCTCGAAACGGTCGGCGCGATCTACGAGAATTCGCTGGTCGGGGAAACCTACATCAGGAACCTGCGCAAGGCCTGCCAGGAGCTGGGGCTGAAGCTGATCGGTGAGGAACGGATCGCGCAGACCGCGCAGGACGTCTCCGGGGCGGTGTCACGGCTGCACGCGGCCAATCCGGATGCCCTGGTCCATTGCGGCTTCGGCTTTGGCGTGGTGCTCGCCAATTCGGTGCTCAGGCAGCTGAACTGGGACCCGCCCCGTTTCCTGGGAACGGCATTCCAGAACGCATGGGTCAACGAAACGATGTGGCAGGCGATCGAAGGCTGGATCGGGCTCGACCAGTATGACGAGGCCAACGAACTGTGCCGGGAATTCATCGACGATTACGAGAAGGAATATGGCCGCCGCGCGGAATATTGCGTGCTTCCGGTCAATCACGATGTCGGCAACGCCCTCGTCCATGCCTTTGCGAATGCCCATCCGCTGACGCCGGAGGGAGTGCGCGATGCGCTGGAGACGCTCAAGTCGATTCCGGCAGCGGGAGGCGCGCCCGGCACGCGCGTGACCTTCGGCCGCTACATGCATCGCGGCTGGGTGGGGACCGGTTATCTCGTCGCGCGCAAGCTCGATGCCGATGGCGTCAGCTCGCACATGGTCGACCGCAACATCCTCGATCTGACAGCCTGATCGACAGATCGCCCCGGCTGCCGCCATTCAGCCATATCGCGGAGAGAGCCTTTGGCCGGTTCCAGGACGAGAAAAGTGAGGCCGCGCGGCGAGGAAACGCGTGCGGCACTGATCGAAGGAGCCGAGCAACTGATGCTGGAAGAGGGCTACGCCGCCGTCACGGCACGCCGCCTCATGCAGCGTGCCAACCTGAAATCGCAGCTGCTGCATTATCACTTCGCGTCGATCGACGATCTCTTCGTCGCCGTCATTCAGCGCCGTTTCGACGTCAATGTCCGCCTGATGCTCGAATCCCTGTCGGTGGACGATCCGCTTAAGGGGCTCTGGGCATTCATCGGCGACAAGGACAACGCGCGCCTGTCGATGGAATTCCTGGCGCTCGCATCCCATCGGGTCGCGGTCAGGGACGAGGTGAAGCGTTACGCGGAACAGCTCCGCCGGATGCAGACCGAAGCCTTCGAGCGCTATTTCAGATTGCGCGACGTATCGCCGGAAGTTCCGCCAATGGTTTCGGCCATGGTCCTCAGCAGCCTGTGGCAGGCGCTTCACATGGAAGAGGTGCACGGCATCGAACTTGGCCACGCCGAACTGAAGGAATTCATCGACAGCCGCTTGCATCTGGTTTGGGAGGGCAAGCCCAGTTTGAAACGGTCTGCTCCGGCTTCGGATTGAGGAGCCCCGGATAGCCCGGATTTGCCGCCTCTGGGCAGGCCCAGGCCGCCATCCATCCCCCCCAAACCGGCCTAAACCTCCACACAAATCTTCCCGAAATGCCTGCCCGCCTGCAAATGCCGGAAGGCATCGGCCAAGTTCTCCAGCGCGAAAGTGCTGTCCACCACCGGCCTGATGCCATTGGCCTCGATCGCGCGCACCGCGTTCATCTGGTCGCGGCGGCTGCCGACGGTGACGCCCTGGATGCGCAGGCGTTTGGCCTGGCTCACGGCGAAGGGGATGCCGCCATCGAAGCCGGCGACCGCGCCGATCAGGGCTATGTGGCCGCCGGTGCGCATGGCAACGATGGTCTGGGGCAGGGTATTGGGCCCGCCGACTTCGACGGCCACGTCGATGCCCTTGCCGCCGGTGAGGTCGAGTACGGCCTGGCCCCATTCGGAGGTCTCGCGATAGTTGACCACGTGATCGGCGCCCAACGCCTTCAGGCGTTCGGCCCGCTCGGCGCTCGATGTCGTCGCGAAGACCTGCGCGCCCGCCGCCTTGGCGAATTGCAGGGCGAAGACGGAAACCCCGCCGGTTCCCAGCACCAGCACTCG
>JAYRPK010000036.1:0-7469 GCA_041911195.1 Novosphingobium sp.
ACCACTTCGCCCGCGGCGATGCGGTTGACCAGTTCCTCGGGTAGGCGGCGGATAACGGGCATGGATTTTGTTGTCCGATTGACATCGGTGCGGGACCAGCCCGCTCACCCTCCCGGCCACCCATAGGGTACTCTCGTTGGGTGGCCGGGAGGGTGAGCGGGCCGGTGCCGTACGCGATCAAAAGACCCTAGCGGTGAAATGCCGCGAATTCGAGACAGGAAGCAGGTGCAACCACCGCCTTGAACACAATTTTTTGGCCTTTCCGGCAAAGCTCGGCTAATGAGCCGCCTTCCACGCCAACAAGCCGGCCTTCCGCTGCCGCAAGTCATGCGGCAAGTGGCCGGAAAGATTACGGAATCCTAGATGGCCTCCCTGATGTCGCGATTCTTCAAATTCGGTTCCCAGAACATGGCCATCGACCTCGGTACGGCCAACACTCTCGTCTACGTCCAGGATCGCGGAATCGTCCTCAACGAACCCTCGGTGGTGGCCATCGAAACGATCAACGGCGTCAAGAAGGTCAAGGCCGTCGGCGACGATGCGAAGATGATGATGGGCAAGACGCCCGACAGCATCGAGGCGATCCGCCCGCTGCGCGATGGCGTCATCGCCGACATCGAAGTCGCCGAGGAAATGATCAAGTACTTCATCCGCAAGGTCCATGGCGGCAAGAAGAGCCTGTTCCGCTATCCCGAGATCGTGATCTGCGTTCCCTCGGGCTCGACCTCGGTCGAACGCCGCGCCATCCGCGACGCCGCTTCCAATGCCGGCGCCAGCCAGGTGTTCCTGATTCTCGAGCCGATGGCCGCCGCGATCGGCGCCGACATGCCGGTAACCGAACCGGTCGGCTCGATGGTGGTCGACATCGGCGGCGGCACTACCGAAGTCGCGGTGCTCTCGCTGCGCGGCCTCGCCTTCACCACCTCGGTCCGCGTCGGCGGCGACAAGATGGACGATGCCATCGTCTCCTATGTGCGCCGCCACCATAACCTGCTGATCGGCGAATCGACGGCGGAGCGGATCAAGAAGGATTATGGCGTCGCGACCGTGCCGTCGGACGGCATCGGCGAGACCATCCACATCAAGGGCCGCGACCTCGTCAACGGCGTGCCCAAGGAAATCACCATCACCCAGGCGAACATCGCCGAGGCCCTTTCCGAGCCCATCGGCGCCATCGTCGAGGGCGTGCGCATGGCGCTGGAAAACACCGCGCCGGAACTGGCCGCCGACATCGTCGACCAGGGCATCGTGCTGACCGGCGGCGGCGCGCTGATCCAGGGGCTGGACGACTATCTGCGCGAGGAAACGGGCCTGCCGGTGAGCATTGCCGAGGATCCGCTGTCCTGCGTCGCGCTGGGCACCGGCCGGGCGATGGAAGACCCGATCTATCGCGGCGTGCTGATGACGGCGTGAGGCAGGAACACCGGCCGCTCGCGGACTGACCGCGGGCCGCCACAGGAGGGAGAAGGCACCGCATGGCGCCGCCGAACCGGCGCTCCGGATTTTCCCGCAGGGCGCAATACAGCACCTTTTTCGCCTACCTCGCCGGCGTGATCGGCGCCCTTCTCGGCGCCGGCCTGCTGATCGTGTCGATCAACAACCCTTCCGCCTTTTCCGGACTTCGCACGCTGGGCAGCGATGCGACGGCCCCGGTCGCGCGTGCCGGCGCCGGTGGGCGCTCGGGCGGCCAGGGCGTGATCGAAAGCATCGGCGGATACATCGCCGCCGGCAGCCAGAACGCCCAGCTCAAGCGCGAACTGGACGCGGCCAGAGTCAAGCTGATCGAGGCTCAGGGCATTGCTGAAGAAAACCGCCGGCTGAAGGCCTTGCTGGGGCTAACCCAGGAAAATCCCAGGCCGGTCGCCATGGCTAAGCTGATAGGTTCGACATCGGCCAGCACGCGGCGCATTGCCACTTTGTCCGCCGGTTCAAGCAAGGGCGTTGCCCCCGGCATGGCAGTGCGATCGCCGCTGGGCCTGGTCGGCCGCGTGCTGGAAGTCGGCAGCAGCACCTCGCGCGTGCTTCTGGTGACCGATACCGAAAGCATCGTCCCCGTTCGCCGCGCGGACGATGGGCTTGCCGGCTTCGCCCAGGGCCGCGCCGACGGCACGGTGCAGGTGAAGCTGCTCAACCTCGGCATCAACCCGCTCAAGCTCGGCGACACATTCGTGACATCGGGTTCGGGCGGGCTCTACCGCCCCGGCATCGCCATCGGCGTGGTCCAGACCGTGCTGCGCGATGGCGCCATCGTCAGGCTGATCGGCAATCCGGCGGCCACTGACTATGTCGCGGTCGAGCCGGTATGGGCCGCCGAAGCCGCAACCGACAGCGCCCGCTCCGGCGCAAGCCAGCAAGCCTCAGCGCCATGATCGCCCAGCGCCTGGGCCGCCCCTTCTCGCGCCGCTTCAACAAGCGGCTCAACCGCGCGCCCTCACCGGTGCTGGCGATCGGCACGCCCTGGGTGAGCGTGCTGCTGTTCTCGCTCGCCCCGATCCTGCCGATCATCGCTTCGGCCCCGGTCATGCCGCCGCTGGGTTTCATGCTGCTGCTCGCCTGGCGGCAGGTGCGCCCCGGCCTGCTGCCGGTCTGGGCCGGCGTGCCGCTGGGAGCGTTCGACGATGTGTTCAGCGGCCAGCCCTTCGGCAGCGCCATCCTGTTGTGGACGCTGGCCGCCATCCTGCTCGACCTGCTCGAAGCCCGCTTTCCCTTTCGCCATTTCCTGATCGATTGGGCGGTTTCCTCAGTCATGGTCTGCGCCTATCTTGCCTTGTCGCTGGTTTTCGCCAATGCGGCGGGAGCATCGGCCTCAATCATGGTCATCGCGCCCCAGGCCCTGACGTCCCTGCTGCTGCTGCCGCTGGTGGGACGACTGGTTTCGGCGCTGGATCGGTTCAGGCTGGTGCCGTTCGTGGAAGTGGGCTGAGCGCCCTCGTGGACAAAGGCCGATGAAATTCACCAGCCGCCTGGTCAGCGCGGCGACATTGAAGAACAGTTTCGACCGGCGCAGTTTCGTGCTCGGCGCGGCGCAGGGCGGCGTTGGCCTGCTGCTGGCCGCGCGCATGGGCTGGCTGGCGATCTTCGAGAACAGCAAGTACGAGCTCCAGGCCGAAAGCAACCGCGTCAACCTGACGCTGATCCCGCCGCGCCGGGGCTGGATCCTCGATCGCAAGGGGGTGCCCCTCGCCTCCAACAAGGTCGAGTTCCGCGTCGACATCATTCCCGAGCGGCTGGCCGATCCGGACGGCACGATCACCACGCTGGGCAGCCTGCTTCAGCTCACCGCGGTGCAGGTGCAGGACCTGCGCGACAAGATCGAGAAATCGCACGGCTTCCAGCCGGTCGAAGTCGCCTCCGGGCTCGATGCCGATCTCTATGCGGCAGTCAGCGTCCGTCTGCCCAATCTCCCGGGCGTGGTCACCCAGCGCGGATTTTCGCGGTTCTACCCAACCGGCCCATCGGTGGCGCACCTTGCCGGCTATGTCGGCCCGGCCTCGGCCGCGGACTACGAGCGCGAAAAGAACCCTTTGCTGGTCACACCCGGCTTCAAGATCGGCAAGGACGGCCTTGAAAAGCACTTCGACCCGATCCTTCGCGGCGAACCGGGAGCGCGGCGGGTGGAGGTGACCGCGGCCGGCAAGATCGTGCGCGATCTCGAAATGCGCGACGATGTGCCCGGCAAGCCGATCAAGCTGACCATCGATGGCGAATTGCAGGACTTCGCCGCACGCCGCATCGGACTTGAATCGGCGGCGGTGACGGTGATCGATTGCCAGACCGGGGCGATCCTCGCGCTCTGTTCGATGCCCGCCTTCGATCCCAACAGCTTCGTCGACGGGATCGGCCGCCTCGAATGGAAGATGCTCAACGAGGACGATCACATCCCCTTGCTCAACAAGGCGATGCGCGGCCTCTATCCGCCCGGCTCGACGATGAAGCCGATGGCGACGCTGGCCTTGCAGATGCACGGCGTGTCTCCGGACGAGCGGGTTTCCTGCCCGGGCGGCTATCGCCTCGGCAGCCGCTATTTCCGCTGCGACGCGGTGCACGGCTCGGTCGACATGCGCGGCGCGATCGAACACAGCTGCAACACCTATTTCTGGGCGATGGCGCACCGGGTGGGCTACGATGCCATCGCGCCCGTCGCGCGCCTGCTGGGCCTGGGCCAGGAATTCGACCTGCCCGGCACCCGCCAGCGCTATGGCACGATCCCCGACGCCGCCTGGAAGATGCGGCGCTACAAGCAGGAATGGAGCGGCGCGGATTCGCTCAATGCCTCGATCGGCCAGGGCTATGTCTCGGTCTCACCGCTGCAACTCGCGGTGATGACCTCGCGCATTGCCTCGGGCAAGAACCTGCAGCCTTCGCTGATCCTTGGGCAGGAAAAGGCGCCCGGCCCGGCGCTGCCCTTTACCGAAGAGCAGCTCATCGTGGCGCGCGACGGCATGTTTCAGGTGGTCAACGGTTCGGGAACCGGCACCCGCAGCAAGATCGACATCAATGGCGTGAAAATGGCTGGCAAGACCGGTACGGCGCAGGTTCGCGCGATGGTGGCACGCGGCCACGTCAGCGACTGGAAGTCGCGCGACCATGCCCTGTTTATCTGCTATGCGCCCACCGACAACCCGCGCTATGCCATGTCGGTGGTGGTCGAACACGGCACCTTCGGCGCCCGCGCCGCCGCGCCGATCGCCAAGGACGTCATGACCTACCTGTTCGATCCGGCCACGGCCTGGCGGACCCTGCTCGAGCTGGAAAAAGGCTGGGGCGGCACCCCGATGGAGCGCATGGCTGCCAAGTACCGCTCCTTCAGCGCGCAATACGGCACATCGGCCCCCAAGGTGGAGGAAGAGGAAGCCGTCAAGGCGGCCGAGGATCGCGCCGAAAGGGACCAGGCCTCGCAAGCCGCCGATCCGGCCCGCGAAGCCACCGCCCCGAACAGGCCCGAAGAACCGTCGCCATCGCCTTCCCCGCGCGAAGCCGCCTCGCAGGCTGCACCGGCGGCGCAGGCCGCTCCCTCGCCTGCTGCTGAGCCGGCGCCATGAGCCGCTCTTTCGTCCCCGAACCCGTCGCCCGCCAGCCCTGGGGCGTGATCCTGCCCCTGACCGCGCTGGTGGTGTTCGGCTCGGCCGTGCTCTATTCGGCCGCAGGCGGACACATCATGCCCTGGTCGGCAACCCACCTTGTGCGATATACGGTGTTCCTGGCCATGGCGCTGGTCATGGCTAGGGTGCCCCGGCAATGGTACGAGATGGGCGCCTATCCGCTCTACATCGTCATCCTGGGCCTGCTCATTCTGGTAGAGGCGCTGGGCAAGATCGGCGGCGGCAGCCAGCGCTGGCTCAACCTGGGCTTCATGACGCTGCAGCCCTCCGAATTGATGAAACCGGCGATCGTGCTGGTCCTGGCGCGCTTTTTCGATACCCTGCCCCCGGCACTAACGGGGAGCTGGCGCGGTCTGCTGCCGGCAGCCGGGCTGATCGCGGTGCCCGCAGCCTTCGTCATGCTGCAGCCCGACCTCGGCACGGCCCTGGCGATCTGCTTTGGCGGCTTCGTCGTCATGTTCCTCGCCGGATTGCCGATGCGCTGGTTTGTCGGCGGCGGCCTTGCCGCGGCGGTTATCGCGCCGATCGCCTTCTTTACCCTGCTGCACGATTACCAGCGCAACCGCGTCCTCACATTCCTCGATCCGGAAAGCGACCCGCTGGGCACCGGCTATCACATCACCCAGTCCAAGATCGCGATCGGATCGGGCGGATTGTTCGGCAAGGGTTTCGGCCAGGGCACGCAGAGCCACCTGGAATACCTGCCAGAAAGCCACACCGACTTCGTCTTCGCCACCATGGCCGAGGAATGGGGCATGCTGGGCGGGCTGTTTGTGCTGCTGGTCTTCGCCCTGGTCCTGCGCTGGGGCCTGAATGTCGCCCGCAGCAGCCAGGACCGCTTTTCGCGCCTGCTGGCCGCCGGCATGACCACGACGATCTTCTTCTACATCGCGATCAACCTGATGATGGTGATGGGCCTGGCTCCGGTGGTGGGCATCCCCCTGCCCTTCGTCAGCCACGGCGGCTCCTCGATGATGACCAACATGATCTGCATCGGCACGATCATGGCAGTGGCGCGCTGGCGCACCGGACGGACATGACCTTCCCGAACAAGCGCGGAAAGGGCTTTTCCTCCACGGCGCAATCGCTATAGGGGGCGCTCCCGGCGATTCGGGACGCGGCCAAGCGGCCGGTGTGGACGCATAGCTCAGTTGGTAGAGCAGCTGACTCTTAATCAGCGGGTCCTAGGTTCGAGCCCTAGTGCGTCCACCACTTTCTCCTTATAAAGCATATGCTTACAGCGCGACAGCAGAGACCTGCCGCGTGGCGGAATTGCGCTAGGTAGCTCTCTAGGTAGCAGGCTCCTTGAAACTGATTTTGTGAGCGAAAGCTGCAAAATGGCCGTTCCGCGGGTTGCTTTGCGGCCCAGCTCAAGCTCACTTTCCAAGGCTGGCACGAATCGGCACTCTCAAAGTCGTCAGCCCTGCGACTTATATTTGAGTTCGGCGGTCCCATCTCAGCGGCAGAGGTGACCAAATGCCAATTCCGGATGCGATGATCATTATCTGCCCGTCCTGCTCGATGGCAAGGCGCAGCTCGATGGATGAGCTAGCCTATAGCACGCTGCAGGCGGACAAGGTTCTGGTGTTCTGACGCCGGGTGATAGCAATCCTGCGGGGCTTACTATGGCCGCGAAGGAGCACGGCAATTCGCTCGGTGACGCCTCCAGGCGCTGGCGCTGCAGCCTCCTCGGCCAGATCACAGATCGCCGTGAAGCGGGCTGGCTTGGCGAAGGACGAATGCAGGCGCGGCCTTCATCGCGATCAAGGCGAAAAAGCCCCCGCTCCAAACGTAACACAACTCGCGGAAGCATCTTGCCCCGCGCTCATTCGATTTGCCCGGATGTGCTCCGGGTTTCGCGGGAGCAGAGATAAAGACGCTGGCATCTAATGCGACGACTAATGCTGTGCGTATACGCTGGTGCGCGCGGCCCCGAATGCAATGACGTTATACCGCTGCGCGCGAACGCCCGGCACCTCCATGCCTGGCGAACCGATCGGCATGCCTGCGACCGCAAGCCCGCGAACACCTTTCGGGCGGTTCGCCAGCACGCGGCGCATGTCGACAATCGGAACGTGTCCCTCGAAGGCGATTCCGTCGACAATCGCAGTGTGGCATGACGCCAGGTTTGCAGGAAGACCCACCTGCCGCTGGAAGGCAGCACGGTTCGCGTCATCGACGATCCGCACATTTCTGCCGAAGGCCTGGCGAACCCGGGCCGCCCATTGTTCGCAGCACCCACATCCCGGATCGCGATGCATCAGGATGTCGCCTGCCGCGAGCGCGGGGGTCGAAAACAACGCCAGTGCCAGAACCAGCTTTCGCATGTGTAATCTCCTCATCCGCGGGTGGCCGCTGAACCGCAAC
>JAYRPK010000037.1:0-2225 GCA_041911195.1 Novosphingobium sp.
GCACATGTCCCAAGATCGTCGAAACCTTCGGTTCGGCCGAGATCTGGGGGCTGCGGATGTCGCCCAATCTGGTCGGCACCGATGCCCGGGCCGACATTGCGCTGCCGCCGCAAGTGCGGCGCTATTATTTCCCCGGCGTCAGTCACGGCGGATCCTATTCCAGCGGCTTTCCGGTCAAGGGCGACCCGCCGATTCCGGGCACGCCGCGCTGCGTCCTGCCTTGGAATCCCAACCCGATCGCCCAGACTCGCCGCGCCATCCTGCAGTCGCTGGCCGATTGGGTCAGCCGGGACAAGGAGCCGCTGCCCAGCCGATACCCCACCCTGGCGAATGGCGATCTCGTCGCCCCCACCGCCGCCGCGATGGGCTGGCCTCGGCTGGCGGGCAAGCCGATACCCGATGGCAAGCTCATGCCTATGCTCGACTACGATGTCGGGCCGGGGTTCAACTACCGGGACGTGAGCGGCGTGGTCACCCGGCAACCGCCGACGATCCGGCGAACGCTTCCCTCGCTGGTGCCCCGGGTCAATGCCGACGGCAACGAGACTTCGGGCATCCCGTCGGTGGCCCTGCTGGTTCCGCTGGGGACCTACACCGGCTGGAACGAACTGGCCTCGGGCTATGGCAAGGGTGGCCAGTGCGGTTTCATCGGCGGTTTCATCCCCTTCGCCCGCACCGAGGCGGAGCGGCGCGCGGCAGGCGATCACAGGCCGTCGCTGGAAGAACGCTACGGCGACCACGCCGGCTTTGTCGCACGTGTTGAGAAGGCCGCAGCCGATCAGGTGGCGCAAGGCTGGTTGCTGCCCGACGACGCCCAGCGGCTGATATCGCTGGCCAGGGCGAGCAGTGTCCTGCAAGACCCCGCGAAATAGTTCGCCCTGCGCCACCCGCCAGGCGCCTGACGACCCCGCGCAGCGCGGTTGCCTGGGCATTTTACAAACCTGCACTTGACTGCAATTTTTATCGGAGGCAATTGCACGGTCTCCAGGAGAAACCCCATGTCGCTTCGTCGAGCCGCCATCGTCGCCCCCATTCGCACCGCCGTCGGCAAGTTTGGTGGCAGCCTCGCCTCGATGGGCGCGGGGGAACTGGGCTCCGTCATCATCAAGGCGCTGATCGAGCGCACGGGTATCGATCCTTCGCGGGTGGACGACGTGGTCTTCGCCCAGGGTTATGGCAATGGCGAAGCGCCAGCTATCGGGCGATGGTCGTGGCTGCACGCCGGCATGCCGATCGAGGTTCCCGGCTACCAGCTCGACCGGCGTTGTGGCTCGGGCCTCCAGGCCGTGATCGATGCGGCGATGATGGTGCAGACCGGCGCATCGGACATGGTCCTGGCCGGCGGCGTCGAATCGATGTCCAACGTCGAGCACTACACCACCCAGATCCGCAAGGGCGTGAAGGCCGGCAGCCTCGAACTGCATGACCGGCTTTCGCGCGGCCGCGTCATGTCGCAGCCGATCGAGCGTTTCGGCGTGATCAGCGGCATGATCGAGACGGCTGAGAACTGCGCCAAGGACTGGGGCATCACCCGCGAGCAATGCGACGCCTATGCCGTGCGCTCGCACCAGCGCGCCACTGCCGCCTGGCAGGCCGGGCTGTTCGCCGACGAACTGGTCGCCGTGCCGGTGCCGCAGCGAAAGGGCGATCCCTTGCTGTTCGATCACGACGAGGGCTATCGCGCCGACGCCAGCATGGAGACACTCGGCAAGCTGCGCCCGCTCGAGGGCGGCGTGGTGACGGCGGGCAATGCCAGCCAGCAGAACGATGCGGCGGCGGCCTGCCTTGTCGTCGCGGAGGACAAGCTGGCCGAGCTGGGGCTGGAGCCGCTGGCCTGGTTACATTCCTGGGCCGCGGCCGGTTGCGAGCCGAGCCGCATGGGCATCGGCCCGGTGCCGGCGGTGGAGCGCCTGTTCCGCCGCAACGGTCTTGGCTGGTCCGACATCGGCGTGATCGAACTGAACGAGGCCTTCGCGCCGCAGGTGCTGGCCGTGCTCAAGGGCTGGGGCTGGAGCGAGGACGATTCGCGCAACGAGATCCTCAACGTCAATGGCTCGGGCATTTCGCTGGGCCACCCGATCGGGGCGACGGGCGGGCGCATTCTGGCGAACCTCGTGCGTGAGATGCACCGCCGCGACGCCCGCTATGGGCTTGAGACGATGTGCATCGGCGGCGGCCAGGGACTGGCGGCGATTTTCGAGAAGGCCTGAGTTAGCGCAAGGGCC
>JAYRPK010000038.1:0-14293 GCA_041911195.1 Novosphingobium sp.
CGATTCTCACCCCGGCCAGCGAGGAAGCGGCCAGGATGGGCCTGGCCGCGGCGCAGCAGGGCAAGTACGCCGCGTTCCACAAGGCGATGTACGATGCCGGCAAGCCCGATGCGCAGACCATCGAGGCGGCAGCACGCGCCGCCGGGCTCGATCTCGACAAGGCGCGGCAGGCCATGGCCGATCCGCGCATCAAGCAGGAGCTGGAACGCAACATGGCGATTGCCCACCAGCTCGGCTTCCAGGGGACGCCCAGCTGGGTGATCGGCGATGAAATCCACAACGGCGCGGTCGGGCAGGAGAAACTGGCCGAAGCGATCGCCAAGGCGCGCGGCTGATCCCGCCGATGCGCAAGCTGCTTGCGGCGGCATGCCTGTTGCTCGCCTCGCAGGCGGGCGCGGCGCGCGTCGATTACAATTCGATGATCCCCGCGCTCAAGGCGCATGACGCGCGACTGCTGGCGATCGGCTGGCGCATGGCCCGGGCCAATGCCGCGCTGTGCCGCGATGCCGTTCCTTCGGCAGGACTGATGTTGGTGGACCTGGCCGAGCTCGACCGCCCGGCCGAAGCGCGCGCGGTGATGGGGATCGGCGGCAACCTGGCAGTCATCGCGGTCGCACGCGGAGGCCCGGCCGAGCGCGCCGGAATCGCGGCTGGCGAGCAGCTTGTTGCCGTCGATGGCAGCCAGCCGGTGGACCTTGACGGGGCCTATGCCCGGATCGAAGCCGGCATGGCGGCGCACGGCCGCGTCATGCTAACCCTCGCCGCGCCCCGTTCCACCGCCCGAAGCATCGTGCTGACCGGCGAGAAGGCATGCCGCGGCGAGTTCGAACTGCTGGTCGGCCGCAAAGCGGCGATGACCGACGGCAAGCGCATCGCGATCAGCGTCGAGCTGCTCGCCGAACGCCCGCTGGACGAGGAAGCGGCCTTCATGGCCGGGCACGAACTGGCCCATATCGCACTCAACCACCGCCGCCGGCTGGACGAGGGGACGCGCAATTACGTCACCGTGCGCCGCACCGAGCGCGAGGCCGACCGGCTGGCGCCCTGGCTGATGGCCAATGCCGGCTACGATCCGGCGGCGGCTGCCCGGTTCGTCGCCTGGTGGGGCCCCCGCTACAGCGGCGGCATCACCCGCCGGCCCGATCACGACGCCTGGCCCGAACGGCTGGCGCTGATCGAGGCGGAAGTCGCCAAGGTGCGTGCCGCGCGCGCGGCCCAGCCTGAGGGGCTACTGGATTGGCGCGGACAGTTTTCCCTGTCGGAAATGCGTCAATGACGGCCCCGTTTCATAACTGCAGCGTTTTGGGCTAGACAGGCACCATGGCCGTCCTGCAGTTCCGACCCACGCCGTTTTTCGCCAACAAGAACCAGGCGTTCTGGCGGCTGCAGGCCGTCGGCTGGGGCGGCGCCATGCTGCTGCGCGCCATGTCCACGCTGGCCAACGACCAGCCGCTGTCGTTCCTGGTGCTGGTGCTGATCGCCACTATCACCGGCTTTTCGATCTCACTGATCCTGGCCGTCATCTACCGCAGCCTGATCGCACGGCGGCCATTGGTCACCTGGGGGGTAACCGCGCTGGTGCTGAACCTGGCGGTGGGGCTCAACGCCTTTATCGACGCCTGGGTGATCAGCCTGTACCGGCCCGACAGCGAGGCCAGCTTCGCCCAGCTGTTCATCGGCGTGTTCTACCTCGACGCCACGCTGCTGGTTTCCTGGTCGGCGCTCTATTACGCGATCAATTTCTTCATCCAGGTGGAGGAACAGAACGACCAGCTGGTGCAGTTGGAAAACCAGGCGACCAGCGCGCAACTGGCCATGCTGCGTTATCAGCTCAACCCGCACTTCCTGTTCAACACGCTCAATTCGATCTCGACGCTGGTGCTGCTCAAGCAGACCGAGCCGGCCAATGCCATGCTCAGCCGGCTGTCGTCGTTTCTGCGCTATACCCTGATCAACGAACCTTCCGCGCTGGTGACGGTCGCGCAGGAAGTGGAGACGCTCAAGCTCTATCTCGACATCGAGCGGATGCGCTTCGAGGAACGGCTGCGCACCCAATTCAACATCGATCCGGCCACGCAAACCGCGCTGATGCCTTCGCTGCTGCTCCAGCCGCTGGTTGAAAACGCAATCAAGTATGCCGTTTCGGCGCAGGAAACCGGCGCGGAAATCACCATTTCGACACAACTCGTCGGGTCCAGGCTTCGCGTCATCGTGTCGGATACCGGACCGGGATTGCAAAGCCAGTCCACCGGCAACAGGCTGTCGGGCGTGACATTCGACGGCGGCGAACAGGTATCGACAGGCGTTGGCCTCGCAAACACCCGCGACCGGCTGGCCCAGGCCTATGGCGAAGATCACCGCTTCGAAGTGCTCGAAGCGCCCGAAGGCGGCTTTTCGGTGATGATCGAGATACCGGTCGAGCGCCGCGAAGTTGCGGCACCTGTACAGGAAGCGCCAAGACTTGCCGCCGCGGCGGGTTGAATCATGGCCGCGCCGTCCCACATGGCGCGCGAAACTCGAATTGAAAAAGAGACAGTCGCATGACCATTCGCACAATCCTCGTCGATGACGAAAAGCTGGCCATCCAGGGCCTTCAGCTTCGGCTGGAGAAGTTCCCCGAGGTCGAGGTGATCGAAACCTGCTCGAACGGGCGCGAGGCGATCCGCAAGATCAAGACCGAAAAGCCGGACCTGGTCTTCCTCGACATCCAGATGCCCGGATTCGATGGCTTTTCCGTGGTGAAGGGGGTCATGGAGATCGAGCCGCCGCTGTTCGTCTTCGTCACCGCCTACGAGGAACACGCGGTCCGCGCTTTCGAGGCGAACGCTGTGAATTACCTGATGAAGCCGGTCGACGAGGACAAGCTTGCCGACACGCTCGACCGGGTGAAGACCCGGCTGGCCGAGAAACGCTCGGCCGAAGAGGCGGAAAAGCTCAAGACCGTGCTCGCCGAAGTGGCGCCCGATGCGATCGACGCCATGCCCGAGGAAGAGGACCTGGCCGCCAGCCGCTTCGAAAAGC
The DNA here is from genome assembly GCA_041911195.1 of Novosphingobium sp. Classification (GTDB taxonomy): domain Bacteria; phylum Pseudomonadota; class Alphaproteobacteria; order Sphingomonadales; family Sphingomonadaceae; genus Novosphingobium. The sequence goes on from JAYRPK010000038.1 coordinate 3,022, forward strand.
TGATCAACATCAAGGATCGCGGCCAGATCTTCCGCATCGACGTCGACAGCATCGAGCATATCGAGGCCGCCGGCGACTACATGTGCATCCGCACCGCCGACAATTCGCTGATCCTGCGCGAAACCATGAAAGACCTGGAACGCCGCCTCGACCCGCGCGTATTCCAGCGCGTCCACCGTTCGACCATCGTCAACTTGAACCAGGTGCGCCAGGTCAAGCCGCACACCAATGGCGAGTGCTTCCTGGTGCTCGAATCGGGGGCGCAGGTGAAAGTCAGCCGGTCCTACCGCGACGTGGTGGCGCGCTTCGTGCATTGATTGTCCGCTGCCCTTGAGAGCAAGGAAAGGGGCAGGGCTATGATTGTTCACCCAATCGAGATAGTTCTCGCAGAGGCGCAGAGGAAGAAAGGGAGGCGCAGAGCGGTTGCGCCTGCGGCGGAGCCGCTTTTTTCCTGACGGCGATGAGCGGAATCTCCATCTCGGAAATCGAAATCGAGCCTTCTGCTCGAAGAGGCATCTCTGCGCCTCTTTTCTTCCTCTGCGCCTCTGCGTGAAACAAAATGGGCTATGCGATTGCCCTGCCCGAAGCGGACGGGCCCATGGCTTCCGAAAAACGCAGCCCGGTATCGGTGAATTTGCAAATGAGAGTTTGGCGGGCCCCGCAGGAGGGGGAGCGGGGACCCGCCATGGCGCTTTGCGCTCTTTTGTTGGTTTGGCCAGCAAGCTGGCCGGTGCGCGATCGCGTCGCCGCGACCGCAAGGCTTCCTCTCCCCTCCAATCTTGTGCGGACTCACTGTCTCGATTGTTGAGACCTAACGCAAGGGCAAAAAGTCACAACTGCGAAAAATATGCCGAAAAGCTGAAACGCATTGCCGATCCACCAGTGCTTCCGCGCAAGAACGGCAATCCAGGGGCACGGCAGTCCTTTTGCCCAAGCCAGGTTTTTGCCTTCGCCGCCAAGCGGTGATAGGCCGCGTGCGATGGAAGCGGGGATTCAGCAACGGCCGGGGCAGGCCCCCACCGACGCACGGCAATTGCGCTCTCGCGGCGCGCTCAAGGGCGCCTTGCTCGAGCTGCTGGAAGAACGCCCGTTCGACAATCTTTCCATCCGCGAAATTTCCGCTCGGGCCGGAACCGGCTATGCCACCTTCTTCCGCAACTATCCCGACAAGGAAGCCTTGCTGGCCGATGTCGCGTCGGAGGAAATCGCCAGCCTGCTGGCCATGACCCAGCCGATCTTCCACGCCGAGAGCAGCGCCGAAACCACGCAGGCGCTATGCGGCTATATCGCGACACACCGCAAGCTGTGGTCGGCGCTGCTGACCGGCGGCGCGGCCGGGATCCTTCGCGCCGAATTCATCCGCCAGGCGCGCGAGCTGGCCAGCACCATGGCCGCGCCCGAAAGCTGGCTGCCGGCCGACCTGGCGGTGGTTTACGGCACCGGTGCGACGATCGACCTGCTGGCCTGGTGGCTGGGGCAGGGCCACGACTATCCGGCCAGCCGCATCGCCGAAATCCTCGACCGGCTGGTCATCGCACCACTGGTGGGGGATCGTTTTTCCCGTTGAGCATTTCCCCTTGTGACTTCGGGGCGCTTTCGCGTTCAGCCGCGCGCAAGCCGGTCACGACTAGACCGAGATGGTTCGGGAACCGAACCGACTGGCGCTCCGCGCGATTGCGTGTATTAGCTGCGGCTGGGAAGAATTTCTCGATTTGAAAGGTTCGACATGAAGCAGATCCTGATCGCGGTCGCCGCAGCCGCCGCCACCCTGTCCGCCGCACCGGCCATTGCCGCCGATGCCGCCGCGACCGCACCGGCCAAGCCTGCCTATTCGACTGCCGAAACCACCATCGGTGACCTGCTCGACAATGCCGCGACCAAGGCCGTGCTCGAAAAGCATGTCCCTGCCATGGTCGGCAATGCCCAGATCGAGATGGCCCGCGGGATGACGCTGAAGCAGATCCAGGCCTTTGCCGGCGACGGGCTGTCGGACGACGTGCTTGCCAGGATCGATGTGGATCTCGCGGCGATCCCGGCCAAGTAATCCCTTTGGAGCGAACATTTTGTCCATGATGCGCAAGATTGTATTGGCCGTGGCCGCAGCAGGCGCCGCGCTGTTCGCCAGCGCGCTGCCCGCCGCCGGACCGGCGCCCGATGGCGCCGCCCTGTTCCGCCAGCGCTGCGCTAGTTGCCACAACATGGCCCCCGGCGCGCGGGCGGTCCTGGGGCCCAGCCTGGTCGGCGTGGTCAATCGCAAGGCCGCCTCGACCCAGTTCAACTATTCGCCCGCGCTCAAGGCATCCAACCTGACCTGGACCCGCGCCAACCTCGACCGGTTCCTGACCGGCCCTGGGCGCATGGTGCCGGGCACGCGCATGGTGATCTCGGTGAGCGACGCGCAGCAGCGCGCGGCGCTGCTCAACTACCTTGCGCGCCCCACGCCCTAAGGCCTGCGCTTGGATGTGAACGCACCCGTGCTCGAAGAGGCCGACTGGCCGGTCTTCGGCTGGGCGGACGACATCCGGCCCCTGCTGCGCCAGACGCTTGCGGAGGGGCGGCCGGCGGCGCTGGCGACGCTGTTCAAGGTGGAAGGCAGCGCGCCGCGTGGAGCCGGCGCGCAGATGCTGTTCGACTCCAGGCCCGGCGGCATGGGCGCCAGCGGCTATTTCTCCGGCGACTGCATCGAGGCCGACGTCGCCCGCCATGCTGCCGAAGTGCTGGCGGACGGCGTGCCGCGCCACCTGCATTACGGCATGGGCAGCCCCTGGATCGACATCCGCCTGCGCTGCGGCGGTGCACTGCATGTGCTGGTCGAGCGTATCGAGGCGGACTGTCCGGCGGCCCGCGAATTGCTGACTCACGCAGATGCCCGGCGGCAATGCGTCTGGAGCAGCGACGGCAAGCACCGGCAGGTCCTGCCCGGCGGCGGGCCACTGCTTGCCAGCCATGGGCACCCCTTGCGCATCGCCCGGCGTTACGATCCGCCCCGACGGCTGGTGGTTTCGGGCGGCGATCCCGGCGCGCTGGCCCTGGCGAGCCTGGGCGCGCAGGCGCAGCTCGAAACCATTCTCGTGCGCCCCGGCGGCCCGGAAAATGCCCCGCCGTTCACCTTTGCCCGCTATCTGCGCGACGAGCCGGACCAGGCGCTCGCCGAAATCGGGCTCGATGCCTGGACGGCCTATGTCGGCGCTACCCACGAAGACCACCACGATCTCGCCGCCTGCCTTTATGCGCTGCGGCACGGCGCCGCCTATGTAGCGATGATCGGTGCGAAAGTGCGGGCGCAAGGCAGGCTGGAAGCGCTCGCGGCAGCCGGCGCGACACCGGAAGAACTCTCCCGCCTACACCTCTCGCCGGGCATCGCCGGGCTGGGCAAGGCGCCGTGGGAAGTCGCCACGGGCATCCTGGCCGAATTGCTCCAGGCGATGAACCCGGCCCGCGAGCGGGCGTGAAACTTGCCGCCATCGTGCTGGCGGCAGGCGCGGGCAGCCGCTTCGGCGGCGACAAGCTTGCGGCGCAATTTGAAGGCGAGAGGCTGATAAGCCACGCGATCCGCGCCGCCCGGGCTGCGCCGGTCGAAAGGGTGATCGTGGTCTGTCCGCCGGGGCTGGACATAGGCCAGTGGCCGGGCACACCGCCGGTCGAGGGCTTGCGCATCGCCAGCCCGGAACTTTCCTGCTCGCTCAAGGCCGGCATCGCAGCGGCAGCCGGGAGCGACGGCGCCTTCATCTTTCTCGGCGACATGCCGCTGGTCCCGCATGGGGTCGCGTCCGGGCTTGCGGAAGTGCTGGCAACCAACTTCGCAGCGATCCCGCAATACCAGGGCAGGAACGGCCACCCGGTGTTGCTTGCCGCCCTGGCCTTTCCCGCCATCGCCGATCTGCAAGGCGACGAGGGCGCGGGTCGGCTGATCAAGGTGCGCAAGGACGTTGCATTCCTCGATTGCCCGGACGAAGGTGTGCTTCTCGATATCGACCGGGCGGACGACATAGCCCGGCTGGAGCAACGCGGAGGAGCCTGACCATGCCGAAATTGCCTACGCACGTGCTGTTGGGCGCGGCCTTGCTCGCCCTGGCCCAACCCGTTCTGGCCGAACCGCAGCCCATTGCCCTGGGCGCGAATGCGGACTCCGCCAATCCGGCCGCCGACGCCATGTTCAAGGAACCCTACGTTGATGTCGATGAATGGCGCGATGCCCCGGTGCGCCACCGCTATGTTCACGGCGGCTTCAAGGGCACCGACATGCGCTTTTCCTTCTACCTGCCGCCAAAGGAGCAATTCCAGGGCCGTTTCTTTCAGTACGTAACGCCGGTTCCCGATAGCGAGAACCTGTCGCAGACCGCGCAGGCAGGCGACAACAACATTGGCTTCGCGGCGGCATCGGGCGCGATTTTCGTCGAGACGAACGGCGGCGGCAAGGGCGCAACGGCGGGCCCCGCCTTCATGGCCGATCCCACGATCGGCGCCTTTCGCGCCAATGCGGCCGCGGCCCGCTATGTGCGGGTCCTTGCCAGCGAGATGTACGGGCCACAGCGCATCCATGGCTATATCTTCGGTGGCAGCGGCGGCGGGTTTCGCACGCTGGGCAGCATGGAAAATACCGAGGGCGTTTGGGACGGCGCGGTTCCATTCGTGCTGGGTTCGCCCATGGCGGCGCCCAACAGCTTCACCATCCGCATGCATGCCATGCGCGTGCTGAAGGACAAGTTTCCGCAAATCATCGATGCAGTCGATGCCGGTGGCAGCGGCGATCCCTATGCCGGGCTGAATGCAGAGGAGGCCGAAGCCTTGCGCGAAGCCACCCGCATGGGCTTTCCGCCGAACAGCTGGTTCGGCTACAAGGACATGGGCGTGCACGGCTTTACCGCGCTTTATCAGGGCGTGGTCATGGGTGACCCGACTTACTTCGAGCACTTCTGGACAAAGCCCGGCTATCTGGGCTTCAATCCTCCCGATAGCCTGGCAAAGGCCCGGCTGCAGTTCTCCACCACGATCAAGGCGCCACTTTCACGCAGCCAGATGGAAGCGCGTGGCGCCGGCCCGGCACGCATTGCCGGAACGCCGCGAGACACCGGCAGGGGAACCGCCGACCTGGCCTGGCAGGCCCTGGTCAGCGACGGGTCGGAAAGGCCGGCCGCCTTCGAACTGGCGCAAACGCCGCCCGATGTCGGGTTTCTTGGCGGCGACATGTTTGTCCTGTCAGGAGAGGCAAAGGGCAAGCGCGTTGCCCTGGTCGCGCTCAACGGCGCGGTCGCTTCGCTCGGCGTGGTCGACCTGGCGACGATCGCCAAGCTGCGCCCCGGAGATCAGGTACGGGTGGATAATTCGAATTTCCTCGCCGCGCAGACCTTTCATCGCCACCAGGTGCCCGACGCCAGCTATCCGGTCTATGACCAGTTCCGCGGCCCGGATGGCAAGCCACTCTATCCGCAGCGGCCCCGGCTGCTCGGCCCGCAATTCGCGGCGGGAGCGGCCGGCAAAGTGCCCTCGGGACATTTCAACGGCAAGATCATCGTAGTCGGCTCTCTATTGGACCGCGAGGCCGTGCCATGGAATTCGGATTGGTATCGCCGCCGTTTCGACGAAATTTACGGCAAGGAAGCGCAGAACAAGTATCGGCTTTGGTTCACCGAAAACGCGCTGCATGGCCATTCCGAGGATCTCGGCGCGGCCACGCGCGTCGTCACCTATCTGCCCGTGCTGCAGCAGGCCCTGCGCGATGTCGCGGCCTGGGTGGAAAAGGGCGTCGCGCCGCCCGCCACTACCAATTACCGATTGGTCGATGGCCAGGTCATCGTTGCCCCAACGGCCGCCGCGCGGCGGGGCATCCAGCCGGTGGTGACGCTGCGTGCCAATGGCGGTGTACGGGCCGAAGTCGCCGCCCGGCAGCCGGTGCGCTTTACCGGCACGATCACTGCGCCCCCGGGAACCGGCACCGTGATCAAGGCCGAATGGGATTTCGACGGATCGGGCACTTTCGCCCAGAGCAGCCCGGTGAGCGGCAAGGCGGGCACAGCCACGGTCACCACCCGGCACAGCTTTGCCAGCCCCGGCACTTATTTCGCCGTGCTGCGCGGCTATAGCCAGCGCAAGGATGCAGCAGGCACGCCCTTTGCCCAGGTGCGCAATCTCGCCCGAGCCAGAGTGGTGGTGAAATGACCGATTTCAGCCCCCTGTTCACCCCCATCCAGCTGGGTAAGTTCACCCTGCCCAACCGCTTCATCTTCCCGCCTATGGGCTTGGAAGTCTGCGAGAACGGCATCCCCGGCGACGATGCCGCCGAATACTATGCCCGCCGCGCCCAGGGTGGCGCGAGCCTGGTGATCACCGAGGGCGCTTACATCGACCACCCCTCGTCGGGCGACAATCCGCTGCTCGGGCGGATCAAGGGGGAGGATTCCTGGGAAGCCTGGCGCAATGTCGCCACCAAGGTCCACCGCGAGGGCGGCATTTGCGTGCCCGAACTCTGGCATGTCGGGCTGATCCCAAGCGGCCCCGACCTGCTGGCCGGCAAGGGCATCGTCTACCGGCCCGAGCTCGGCCAGGTCAGCCCATCGGGCTATATCGCGCCGGGGCAAAAGGTCTGCGAAGGGATGACCCAGGGCCAGATCGACGAGGTGATCCAGGCCTATGCCCGTAGCACCGCCAAGTCAGTCGAATTGGGCTTCGACGGGATCGAGCTGCACGGCGCGCATGGCTATATCATCGACCAGTTCCTGTGGAAGGAACTCAACCATCGCACCGACCGCTATGGCGGCAGCCCCAGGGCGCGCGGCCAGTTCGCCGCCGAGGTGATCCGCGCCTGCCGCGCCGAGCTGGAAGATGGCATGCCGCTGATCGTGCGCCTCTCGTTCTGGAAGATGGCCGACTTCGACGCCCGGCTCGCCGATACGCCGCAGGAGCTGGAAGAGCTGCTGGCGCCGATGGTCGAGGCCGGGGTCGATCTGATCGACTGCTCGCAGCGCCGCTTCTGGGAGCCGACATACGAGGGCAGCGACATGAACCTCGCCGGCTGGGTCAAGAAGGTCACCGGCGTTCCCACTTGCACAATCGGCTCGATCGGGCTCGAACTCGATTTCCTCGCCAGCCTCAGCGACGCGGACGCCACGGCCGAACTCGATCTTGGCCGTCTCGACGACCTCATGCGCCGCTTCAATCGCGGCGACTTCGACATGGTCGCGGTCGGCCGCGCGATGATCGCCGAGCCCGACTGGCCGAAATTGGTGCAGGCCGGGCGTTACGACCAGCTCAAGCCATTCTCGACCTCGTTGATGGCCGACCCGCTGATGGCGCACGCCAAATAGGCGTTTGCTTCAGGCGTTATAGACCAGCTTCATCCCCGGCTCGCCCCAGCGCATCTTCACCAGTGCGCCGCGATCGGAAAAGGTGATCCAGGCGTCCATCATGTCCTCCCCGCCGAAGGCTATGTTGGTCACCAGGCGATCGTCGAGCGGCACTGTGCTGACATCCCCGGCGGGCGTCACCGTGGTGATCGCGCCGGGCATCAGCGTGGCGACGCAGACATTGCCCGATGCGGCCATGGCCAGGCTGTCGAGCATCACCGGCCCCGGCGCGGTCGCCAGCCAGCGCGGCTGCTGCTCCTCGATCCTGCGGTCGAATGCATAGACCCGGGCCGAAAAGGTATCGGCGACGTAGACCGTCTGCATGTCGGGCGAAATGCCGACGCCGTTGTAGCTGGTCGCCTTGCCGAAAATCCGAGTGATCGCCGAGCCATCGGGCCGCGCGCAATAGAGCCCGCCGAAATATTTGGCGTCGGGGCCATGATTGCCCAGATCGGTGAACCAGATGTTGCCTTCACAATCGAACATCAGATCGTTGGGCGCGCCCAGTTCCCTGCCCTCGCAACTGTCGTAGAGCCGCTCGACCTTGCCGGTGCCCAGGTCGATCCGCTCGATCCGCCCCGCTTCGACCGGCGAACCATCGTGCCCCATGCCGCCGCTGTTGCAGACATAGAGCGCACCGTCCGGACCGATGGCCGCGCCGTTCGGCCCGCCGCCCGGCTCGGCCACGGTCTCCTTGCGCCCATCGCCCCAGCAGCGGGTGATGCGCTTGCCCATGATTTCGACCACGATCACCGAACCGTCGGCCATGACCACCGGCCCTTCGGGGAAGGCGAGGCCTTCGGCGATGACTTGATACTGGCTCATGGCTGCTCTCCCTACCCCGCGCGAATAGGCGCGTGCGGCAGCATCATGGCGTGATTGGGCGATGGAGGAAAGGCCCGCAGGCAAATCGGCAATAGCAAGAGTTTCCGCCCCGCCGCTAGAGCATGGACTAGCCCCGCATCGCATCCTCGATCCGCGCCAGCTTATCCCTGAGCCGCCGGTTCTCCGCTTCCAGCGCAGCCACATCCGCGCTGTCCGGCGCGCCGCCGCCGTTGCCCAGCAGCCCATGCAGGAACAGCCGCACGCTTGAGCGGATATGCCGCGCCAGCGCGGCTTCGTCGCGCGCGACGCCCCAGGCGGCGTCGATGGCGGGGCCGGTGACCAGGTGGAGGAAGCCCTCGGCCGCATCGCGCGCATCGTCCGGAGCCACGGCCTGGCCCAGCCGGCGCTGGAACAGATCGGCCAGGAAGAGGATGGTCGGCTCGGTGCCCTGCTGCACGTTGGTGGCGCCGATATCGGGCGCGCGGACGCTTTCCGCATTGGTCAGGCGCAAGAGGCGCAGCCCGGCCGGGCTCATGATATTGGCCAGCAGGATCTCGCCGATGGCCAGCAGGCTTTGCTCCAGGTCCTCCGCCTCGGCCGCGCGCAGGCGCTCTACCGGCACGATCCATTCCTCGATCGCGCGTTGCAGCGCGGCGCGAAACAGGGCCTGCTTGTCGCCATAGCGGGCATAGACCGTGCGCTTGGCCATGCCGGCGCGGGCGCAGATCGCCTCTATGCTGGTGCCCTCGAACCCCTGGGCCAGGAACAGGTCGAGCGCGACATCGAGCAGCGCTTCGTTCGACAGGCTCGGCCGGCCGGGGCGCCTGCGGGTTTGGAGGAGGGTTTCGGCGTTCATCGCGGCAATTTGCCCTAATGAAACGATTGAGGCAACAAATTATGCTCGGGAATCGACATTGCCGCCCATGCCTCCCCCATTGCACGCCGGATTGAAACGAGTAAGGTAACAATCATTGCGAGTCGCCGGGGAGAGGAGCGCCAGCCATGGCACTGGAAACAGTCGATCTGACTCCGCTGATCGGGTCGGAGCTGAAAGTTTCGAAGGACGAGCTGCTTTCGGGCGCTTTGCGCGACGAAATTCGCGCGCTGCTGGTCAAGCGCGGCGCAGTGGTGATCCGCGACGTCCATCCCAGCGACGAGGAGCTGCGCCAGATCGCCCGCACCCTGGGCGACCTGCGAACCGGCTCGGTAAAGCGCGGCGCGGACGGCAAGGTGCTCAACGAAGGCGACGGCGGAGTGATGAAGATCAGCCTCGATGCCGATATCAACCCGGATTACGCCCGCTTCCTGCCCGGCAACCACCTGTGGCACATGGACGGCACCTACGAGGAAGTGCCCCCCTTCGCCACGCTGTTCACCCCCTATCGCCTGTCGCAGGTGGGCGGCGACACCATGTTCGCCAGCACCTATGCCGCCTATGAGGCGCTGTCCGACGAGATGAAAGCGAAGGTCGATCCGCTGATCGGCGTCCACACCATGCCGGCAGCACTGTTTCCGGCCATGCGCAACGTCACGGTGGAGGAATTCTCCGTCTGGCATTCCTATCCCGAGCGCCGCCACCCGCTGGTCTGGCGGCACAAGTCTGGCCGCAAGTCGCTGGTGCTGTCGACCTCGATCGCCTGGATCGAGGGGATGCACCCGGCGGAAAGCCACGACCTGCTGCAGGATCTGATGCGCCATGCGACGCAGGACAAGTTCACCTATCGCCACAAGTGGCGGATGGGCGATCTCGCCATCTGGGACAACACCGGCAACATGCACCGGGTGCTGCCCTATGACGCGGAGAGCCGCCGCGAGTTTCATCGTTGCACACTGAATGGAGAGGAGCCGATCCGGGCGGCGGCCTGAGCCACCTCGCAAACACACCAGACTATCGGGAGATAACTCAATGCAAATCGGCCTGCACCTTTCGTTTCAGAACCTGCACAAGATGCCGGATTACGAATACCATCGCCGCGAAACCCAGATCGGCATCGAGGCCGAGGCGATGGGCTTCGACTGGGTGGGCTCGGTGGAGCACCACTTCACGGACTATGCGGCCTGCCCCGATCCGATGCAGGCGCTGACCTGGATCGCCGCCAAGACCAGCAAGATCAAGCTGATGACCGCCGCTGTCATCCTGCCGTGGAACGATCCGCTGCGGGTGGTGGAAAAGGCATCGATGCTGGATTCGGTCAGCGAAGGCCGGCTGATCCTGGGCATGGGGCGCGGCGCCGCGCGGCGCGAGTTCAACGCCTTCCGCCAGGATCTGGCCGACAGCCGCGAGATGTTCGACGAGGCAGCCCTCATCATCATGAACGGCATGGAGACCGGCTTCGTCGAGGCCGACACCAAGCACTTCAAGCAGCCACGCATCGAAGTGCGCCCGCGCCCGCACAATTGGTCGCGCGACCGCATGGTCATGGTCTCGATGTCGCCGAGCTCGGCCGAAGTCGCTGCGGACTATGGCCTCAAGGCATTGCGCTTCAGCCAGGGCGAGTGGGAAAAGTCGATGCCCGAGATCATCACCTACCGCGAAACCTTCGAGGCCAAGCACAAGAAGAAGGCGCCGCCCTTCATCATCAGCGATTTCGTCGTTTGCCACGAGGACCCGGCCAAGGTTGCCGAGCACACCGACAAGTATTTCGCCGACCAGTTCCTCCAGGTGGTCAACCACTACGAATGGGGCAGCGACCACTTCAAGACGATCCCCAGCTACAGCACCTATGTTGCGCTGGGCGACATGACCGAAGCGATGGGCGGCCCGACCAAGGCCTATCGCGGCTTCATCGACGGCAACCTGATCGGCACGCCCGAAGTCATGCTGGAAAAGCACGCCATGCGCACCTCCATGGTCGGCGAATACGATATGCTGGCCAACTTCAGCTTCGGCGGCATGCCCTTCGAGGATGTCTACAAGCAGATGAAGCTGTTTGCCGACAAGGTTATGCCGCACCTCAAGGGATGAAGCAGCCCAAGTGCCCGCATGATGCAAAAATGTGACAGCTCGGGCGCCGAATTCGACGCCCGGGCCGTTTAGATTGACGAATGATTCACGCGAGACGCATACTTGCACCGCGTTTCTGACTGGCCGGAGGAGCGGCCAC
>JAYRPK010000039.1:0-4941 GCA_041911195.1 Novosphingobium sp.
CGCAAGTCCCGCGAACGACAGCATCGGTCCGCTCATGTCGCCGACCGGCCCCAGATTCCTGCGCGCGACCGGCAGGCCCGAAATGATCGTTTCCCTTCCGGTACCGTCAGTGCCGAAACGGACCAGTTCGCGCGCGGCAACGTCGACCACGTAGATCGAGTCGCCGGCCACGGCGACGCCTTCGGGCACCTGCAATCCGTCCGCCACGGTTTCGGCCGCGCCATTGCGCAGCCTGACCAGGCGACCGGCACCGCTTTCAGTAGCATAGACGGTTCCGTCCGCAGCAATCGCCACGCCCGATGGCGCATCAAGGCCGGTGGCGAGCGCCGAAACCGCGCCGTTCTCCAGAGAAAGCACTCGGCCGGCGCCAAACTCCGCGAAAACCACCCGGCCCGAACTGTCGGCCGCAACCCCCATCAGCAAGTCGTGGCCCTCTGCCAGCACTTCGTTTTCCTGCCGGGCAGGGCTCCACCGATAGACTTCGCCGAACGATGCGGTGACATACCATGCACCGTCGCCGGCGGCGGCAGCGCCTCGGATGGCGCCGGGAAAGCCAGGCGCGCCCAGCATGCCGGCCATGCCGATCTGGCCATTGGCCGGGCCCATGTAGGCATAGCTGCCATCGGCCACCAGCAGCATGCCGTCAGATGACAGCGCCAGCCCCATCGGCCAGAGCAGGCCGTTGTCGCACAGCGCGCGCAGCTTGCCGGGCGCCAGAACCTCGTGGATCGAACCGGCGGTATGCGAAACGAACAGCCGGTCGCCGACAAAAGTGCAGTTGTCGAGACCCGGACCGATGTCGGCGAGCACCTCGCGCTGGCCGCTGACGGGATCGATGCGCAGCACCTGGCCGCTTGCCATCTGGGTCGAGACGATCCGCCCCTTGCTGTCGAATTTCACCGAATCCGGCACGCCGAGGTCACCGGCAATCACTTCGCATTCGCTGCCGTCGAGATTCACCCGCCAGATCTCGTTGGTCCCCATCACCGGGAAATAGAGCTTGCCGTCCGGGCCGATCTCGAAGGCATTGGCCATCGGAATGTTCTCAAGGATTACGCGCGGTGCGCCGCCGCCACGATCCAGTTCCATGATGCGCGCGCCGATGCGGCATTCGCCCACCAGCAGGCGGCCTTGCTGGAAGGTGATCGGATTGGCGCCGGGAATGTCATCGCGCAAAACGCGCGTCGCGCCGTTTGGCTGGCGCATGCTGACCCGGCTGGCGGTGAATTCGGTGACGAAGAGATTGCCCGCTTCGTCGAACGCGATGTCGTCAGGCCCGGTGATCTCGCCGCCGCTCGTCGCAAGATGCTCGATTGCGCCGGTATCGGGATCGAGCGCGCTCACCCGGCTTCCCGCCAACTGCGCGACATAGATCCTGCCGTCCGCGCCGGCGCGCACGCCGTTCGCGCCGAACAGGCGGCTCGGCGGGATCACATAGGCCGATGACCAGCCGCCATGCAGCACTGGGCCGGCACCACCGAAACGATCAACTGCATCTGGCATTACCTTCTCCCCACGCAACCAACGGCACGCAGCCGCCATCTAACCTACTAGAGTTCTAGCCATCGCAAGACCATCCCGCTAGAGTGAATTGATTGCGGCTCTCGGCAGTCGCGATTACGCGGACCGGCCGCGGCGCGGGGTGCCCTCCACACTGCGCCGCTGGTCTCCCTTCGATCCGGCTAGGCGAATTTCGGCAAGATGACTGACATCGATTCAAACCTCCTTTCGCGCGAATGGCAGCATTTCATTGATGGCGCCTTCACCCCGGGCAACAGCGGCCAGCAGCTGACCGAGCGCGATCCGCGCTCGGGCGAGGAAAGCTTCACCATCGCGCGCGGCGATGCGCAGGATATCGACCGTGCGGTGCTGGCCGCGCAGCGCAGCCAGCCAGCATGGCGCGCGCTGCGGCCGGTGGAGCGTGGCCGGGTTCTCAGCCGCATCGCGGCGATCATTCGCGAGCAAGCCGAGCTCTTCACCGCGATCGAGCAGATCGAAACCGGCAAGCCCCGCCCGCAGGCGGCAGGCGATGTAGCACTCGCTGCGCGATACTTCGAATATTACGGCGGACTGGTCGATCTGGCTTGCGGTGAAGTGGTCGGGCTGGGCGAGGACTATCACTCGTTCACCTTGCGTGAGCCCTATGGCGTCGTCGGCCTGATCCTGCCGTGGAACGCGCCGATCAACCAGGCCGGACGCGGGATTGCCCCGGCACTGGCCACGGGCAACACGCTTGTCGTCAAGCCGTCCGAATTCACTTCGCTGTCGCTGCTGCTGCTGGCCGAGATCGCCACGCAAGAGGCCGGCCTGCCGCCCGGGGTGCTCAATGTCGTCACCGGCACTGGCCCCGAAGCGGGTGCGGCGCTGGTGGCCCATCCGCAAGTGCGCAAGGTGGCCTTCACCGGCTCGCTGCGCGCAGCCAAGGAGATCGGCCACATCGCCGCCGACCGGATCCTGCCGCTGAGTCTCGAGCTTGGCGGCAAGTCACCCAACCTGGTCTTTGCCGACGCCGACCGGGAGCGCGCGCTCGATGGCGTGATCCGGGGTTTTACGCTTTATGCCGGGCAGGCCTGCTCGGCGGGATCGCGCTGCCTGGTGGAACGAAGCATCCTCGAGCCCTTCGTGGAAGGCCTGCGCCAAAAGATTGCCACGCTGCGGGTCGGGGCGGGCGACGATGACCAGATCGGCCCGATCATCACCCCGGCCCAGCATGCCAGGGTCAGGGCGATCTATCAGGCGGCGGCCAGTGATACCTCCGGGCAATTCCACGCCGCCCCTCTGCCCCCGCACCTGCAGGACTGTTTCGTGCCGCCTGCCATCTTCGTGACGGAAAATACGGACAGCACCATCATGAAGGAGGAGGTTTTCGGCCCCCTGCTCGTGGTCATCCCGTTCGACAGCGAAGCCGATGCCCTGCAGATGGCGAACGCCAGCGACTATGGCCTTGCCGCCTGCATCTGGACCGGCAACCTGCAACGCGCGCATCGCCTCGCCAGCCGGATCGAGGCTGGCCAGGTCTATGTGAACGAATATTTCGCCGGCGGAGTGGAGACGCCCTTCGGCGGATACAAGCAGAGCGGGTACGGCCGCGAAAAGGGCCTGGAGGCCCTGCGCGAATATACCCACCTGAAATGCGTTACGATGCGGTTGTAGAGCCGCTTTCAGGCGCGGATCGGCTCTTCGCCTTCCAGCTTGGTGCGATGCAATTCCCGCCCGGCATCGAGCGGATATGGCGTGGCGCGGTGGAGCGTGCCGGTGTTGTCCCACATCACCATGTCGCCGACCGACCATTTGTGCGTGTAGTGGAACGGTTCGCTGGTCGCCCATTCACGCAGGCCGTTGAGCGTGCGCGCGCTCTGCTTGTCGTCCATGCCGACGATGTAGCGGGCAGTGCAGCCGAGTACGAGCGACTTGCGGCCGGACTTGTGCGTCCAGACCAGCGGCAATTCGATATCGCCGACATCCATGAACATCTCGAGCTTGGCCTGATCCGGCTCGGGATCGTAGTAGAACAGCGTGTTCCATGCCGAATGCATCGCCGACAGCCCCTCCAGCTCGGCCTTTTTCTCGGCAGATAGGTCATCATACGCGGCGTAGGTATTGGCGAATTCGGTGTCGCCGCCCGTCGGCGAGAGCACCTTGGCGCACAGGATCGAGGCCAGGATCGGCAGTGGCTGCATGGTGCCGTCGAAGTGCCAGTAGAGCGAGCCCTTGAGATATTCGACGCCGCTCGATTTTTCCGGATCGAGCGAAATGGTGAAGACATCCTCGCCTGTGCGCTCCCGCGCGATATTGCCGAGCGTGGCGGTGAACTGGCGCTGCTCGTCATCGGTGAGATCGATCTTGGGAAACACCAGCACGCCGCGCTCTTCGAGCAGCCTTCTGATATCGGCGGCAAATCTGCCGCTCAGCAGATCCGCCTTGCCGGTATGCACGATCGATCCGATCTTCGGCTTGATTTCGGTGGTTTCAAGGCCGGCTTGCAATGTGTCGGTCATTTGTCTTCTCCGATGCTTTCGTCCCATCGCTGGGCTTGTGGAGTCTTTCCAAACCAGTGGCCTTGCTCAGGCGATCACCCGGCCGCCATTGACGCCAATCGTCTGTCCCGTGACGTAGCCGGTGGCTTCCGAGGCGAGCCAGGAAACGGCATTGGCGATGTCCGCCGCTTCGCCCAGCCGGCGTACAGGCATCATCCGCGCGGCCTGTTCCGGCGTCATCGGCATCAGATCCTTGTTCGCCTCGTACATGATGGTGCCGGCAATCGAGGCGGGCGGGATGTTGTTCACCGTGATGCCCAGAGGGCTGAGTTCCAGTGCAAGCGTCTTGGTAAAGGAGATCACGCCACCTTTTGAAGACGAATAGGCCGCCATGCCCTGCGTCCCCGACTGCGCGCTCGACGAGGATATGTTGATGATGCGTCCCCAGCCCGCCGCCTTCATGTCGGGCAGCACGACTTGGGTGACGATGAAGGTCCCTTTCAGGTTGATCTCCATTGTCCGGTCCCACAGCTCGTCGGTCACCTCTTCGAATGGGACGAAATTGCTGATCCCCGCGTTGTTCACCACCACGGTCACCGGCCCGAAAGTCTTGCGCAAGGCGGCAACGGCCTCGGTCACTTCCTTCCGATCGGCAACGCTCGCCTTGAGCGCCATGGCTCTGCCGCCAGTGGCGCAAATCCCCTCGGCGACCTTTTGCGCATCCGCGAAATTCAGGTCGAGCACACCGACGGCCATGCCGTCAGCCGCGAGACGGCGGCAAATCTCGGCGCCGATGCCGGCGGCGGCTCCAGTTACCAACGCTACTTTCTGGGTCATGTTCTATCCTCGATCAGACGTCTGAGGCGCCCTTGCGCGCCATTTCGAAACTGCGGCCCATGTGTTCGGAAAAACCCGAAGGGACTGGCGCCAGCATCCAGAGTTTCCCGGTGTCGCGGATCTCGTC
>JAYRPK010000040.1:0-21085 GCA_041911195.1 Novosphingobium sp.
AGACTCCGCTCCGGTTGACGATTGCCCCCTGCCCCGGCACCAAAGCGCCATGATCCAGCCCGATCCCCCCGCCCGCATGCCCCCGGTCCAGCCCGAGGACTACACTGACGAAACCCGCGCCTTTTTCGGCAAGTGGACCGGCGGATTCCTGAAAGGCGCGGACAGCAATCCGGTGCTCCAGACCTTCGCCCATCACCCCGCGCTGGCCGATGCCTTCTCGCAGTTCAACATCCATATCCTGCTGCACAATACCTTGCCGGTAAAGCAGCGCCAGATCGCCATCATGCGCACGGCATGGATCACCAAGGCAGTCTACATGTGGTCGAGCCACCTCAACACCAGCATGACCTGCGGCCTTTCGGACGACATGTTCGAGCCAATCAAGCAGGGCGCGGATGATCCCTGGTTCACCCCGTTCGAGGCGGCCGTGGTGCGCGCGACGGACGAACTGGTCGCCAGCCGCAATGTGTCCGACGCCAGTTGGAACGCGCTGATGGCGGAGTGGGACGAAAAGCAGATGCTGGACTTCCTGTTCACCGTCGGCTGCTACGCCGCCATCGCGGGCGTGATGCGTTCGACCGGGGCAAGGCGCGATCCGGACCTGCTGGCGCTGGCGGAGAAGTATGGGGCGCCGGAGGGGTGAAAATCAGGCAAGGTTGATTTTTACCGGCACCCCCGAATAGCGCGGCATGAAATTGATCGGCTGCAAATGCTCGCTGAGCGAGGTCAGCTGCCCGACATTGGCCCCGCCATCGGCCCGCACGTCTCCGGTCGAAACCAGCGGGCCATACATGTGCGTCATCGAAACCACCCCGCGCCGCAGCCGGTCCTCGGCCTTCGCCAGGGTGCGAATTGCGCCGAATTCCGAGGCGATCTCTACTTCCGCACCCTCCGCGATCCCGGCCTCGGACATGTCCTGGGGGTTCATCCAGGCATAGTTCACCGGATAGCGCCGCCGCGCCTCGCGACTTTCGCGGTAGGCGCTGTTCATTGCGTGGAGGATGCGGCGGCAGGTGAGGCGCAAGGGGTAGCCTTCTTCCGGGCCTTCGCCAGCGAGCGCCGCCAGCTCTTCCGCGACGTCGGGTGGGCAAAGTTCCAGCCTGCCGCCCTCGATCGGTGCGGGCAGGACGCGGCGATGCATTCCGGCGGGGCGCATCCCGCCGGGGTGAGCGACGATCTCGTCGAACGGAACTGCGGCGTCGTGGCAAAGAAAGCGGATCAATTCGACCGGATCTGGCTTCACCACCATGTCGAGCGGCAGGCCGGGCTGCACGTCCTCGAACTTCATGCCATAGTTCCAGAACTTGAAGGTCAGCGGCACGCCCATTCGGCCCGAAACGCCCCAGAAAAACTCCCAGTCGTGGATCACGCCCGCCGGCTTTGCCACCACCGCCGGGGTGTATTGCACGAAGGGCTCGGGGAACAGCGAGTCTCCCGGCACGGTAATTTCCTCGCGCTCGAAGGGCTGTGACGTCGCGATGACATAGTGCGCCATGCGTCCGGTCGCGTTGATCCGGCAATCGAGCGAAACCAGCAGGTCGAGCTTGCCGAACGCCGCCGCCGCAACCGCCGGATCGCCCATGCCCATCAGCGGGTCGCCGCCAAGGCAGATCAGCGCACGGATGCGGTTTGGCGAATCGGCCGTGATTTCGCCCGGGATCAGCGCCGTCGGGAACTCGCCCACCAGTGCGCCGGTGTCCTGGCTGACGCATTTGGGGTCATGCTCGAAAGAGCGCGTCGGCGAGACGGCCATTTCGTAGGTATCCTTGCTCTTCAGCGTGCCGGGATTGCGCACGAGATCGCCGGCGCGCCGGTAACCGCCCTTCAGCGCATTGACCGCCTCGATCATGTGATCGGCGAGGTTGGAATGGGCGGCCATCGATGGCCCGGTGCCGCTTCCGGCAATCGGTTTCTTCGCCTCGCCAAGCCACCTGGCGGCCTGCTCGATCTGCTCGACCGGCACGTCCGCCCGCGCCGCCGCGCGTTCCGGCGTGAACGGCGCCAAGGCTGCGCGCAGGCTATCGAGCCCATTGCACCAGCGCTCGACAAAGGCCTTGTCGTATGTTGCGTCGCGCAGAAGGATGTGGGCCAAGGCGCCGAATATCTCGGCATCGTGTCCCGGCAGCGGCTGGATCAGCAGGTCGGCATAGCGCACGGTCTCGGTGCGGCGCGGATCGATCAGGATCACTCTCGCGCCGCGCTGCTTCGCCGCCTCGAAGGCCCTCGCCGGCGCGCCCGGTTCGGCCAGCGCGAAAGGCGCGCCCTGGTGGCTGACCAACGGATTGCCGCCTGCCAGCAAAATCAGGTCGGCATCGCGCATCAGGTGCTTGCCCGATGCCATCACGCCCATGCGGGCCATGGTCACCCATTTGGCCGACTGGTCGATGGTCATGCTGGAAAAGAAGTTGGGCGTGCCCAGCGCCGCCACCCAGGCCCGTTCCATCAGCCCGCCCAGCACTGAGCGATAGGCCCCGGTGCCGTGATAGACGGCAATGCTGCGCGGCCCGTGCTCGGCCACCAGCGCCTTCAGCCGGGCCCCGATCTCGTCGAGCGCGCTTTCGGCGTCGATCTCCGCAAGTTCCCCGTCCGCCCCTCGCTTCAGGCTGGAATGCAATCGCGCTTCCAGACCATTGTGCAAGTCCACTGCCGCCAGCCCCTTGGGGCACATGTAGGGACCATAGGGCGACACCGCCCCATCGGGCCGCGCGCGCAGCATGCGCCCAACCTCGACATCGATCTCCATCGAACAGAGCGCGCCGCAATTGCGGCAGAAGGTCTTGACTGTTTCCATCTGACGGGCAGGCTAACCCATCGGAGAGGCAAGCGGGAGGAAAAACAGGTGGCCGAAAGCAGCGGGCGATTGCCTGCCGGCAGACTCATCGCCCACGCGGCCATGTCCCTGCCGATCATGGGCTCGCAACTGCCGCTCAGCACCTACCTGCCGGCAATCTATGCCCAGCAGTTCGGCATCTCGCTCTATGCGCTGGGCGCGATCTTCCTGGGCGAGCGCATCTGGAGCACCCTGTCGGACCCGCTGGTCGGCTGGCTGTGCGACCGCACCTCCAGCCGCTTCGGCCGCCGCAAGGTGTGGATCGCCAGCGGCGCCTTGCTGTTCATCTTCGCCTATGGCTTCCTGTTCTTCCCGGTCTTCGGGGTAACGCCGCTGTCGATGACCGCAGCCTTGGCCGTGCTGTTCCTCGCCTGGTCGATGATCGTCGTGCCCTATTTCGCCTGGTCGGGCGAACTGTCTCCCGACTATCACGAGCGGACCCGGATCACGACCTACCAGACGGTGATGACCAACGTCTCGCTGCTCTGCGTGCTGACCGTGCCTGCCATTGTCGAACGGCTATATCCCGGCAATGACATGCTCAAGCTCAACGCCATGGGCGCGGCGGTGCTGTTGCCGATGATCCCGGGCACGCTGCTGATGCTCTGGTCGTTCCCCGACAAGGCCCAGGCCCCCGCCGCAAGACCCAAGGCTCGGGCAAGTCCAGGCCAGATGCTCCGCTCGATCGCCGGGGAGGCGGTGCTGATCCGCATCATGCTCGCCGACTTCCTGATCCTGGCGGCGCAAGGCGCCAGAGGCGGCCTGTTCATCTTCTTCACTGGCTATGTCCTGGGCATGCCCGAAGTCGCCGCCGCGCTGTTTCTCTTCCAGTTCATTTTCGGCATCGCCGCCGCGCCGATCTGGCAGGCGGTATCGAAGCGCATCGGCAAGCGCGGCGCCTATCTCTGGGCGGAAGCGATCCAGGCCGCGATCAACTTCGCGCTGGTGCTGGTCGGCAGTGGCGACTTGCCGCTGTTTCTCGCGCTCGCGCTGGTACAGGGGCTGACCCAGGGCGCGGGCAACCTGATCCTGCGGGCCATGCTGGCCGACTATGCCGACGAATACCGCCTGCGCACCGGCAGCGACCGCACGGCCATGCTGTTCTCGTTGTTCAGCATTTCGGGCAAGGCGGGATCGGCCGTGCCGCTTGGCCTGGCCCTGCCGCTGATTGCCTGGTTCGGCTTCGATCCGCAGGCGGCGAGCCAGCCGGCTTCGGGCGTGCTGGCACTGTCGCTGGTCTTCTCGCTGGTCCCGGCCGTGGCCCATCTCCTCGCCACCCTGCTGATGCGCGGTTTTTCCATCGACGAGGAGCGGCAGATCGCGATACGACAGGCACTGGAAGCTCGGGAGAATCCGGCATGAGCACTTCCGCCGCCTTCGGCATCGCCCCCGTCGCCGCCCGCATCGGCGCGGTCATCGACGGCGTCAGGCTATCTGGCGATCTCGATGACGACACCATCGCGCGGATTCGGGCCGCGCTGCTCAGGCACAAGGTCGTCTTCTTCCGCGGCCAGGGTCACGTCGACGATGCCGAGATGGAAGCCTTTGCCCAGCGGCTCGGCGACCCTATCGCCCACCCCAATGTCGCCGCTTCCAAGGGCTCGCGCTACCTGCTCGATCTGGAGGCCAGCGCCGGATTCGCGGCATCGGTCTGGCATACCGACCTCACCTTCATGCCCGCCTATCCCATGGCCTCGATCCTGCGCGCGGTGGAGCTGCCCGATGCCGGCGGCGACACCATGTGGGCCAATTGCGCCAGTGCCTACGATGACATGCCCGAGCCGCTGAAGGCCATGGCCGACCGGCTATGGGCCGTGCATCGCAACGACGTCGATTATGGCTCGGAATTCGCCGGCGAGCTGCGCGAGCGGATCGACAAGTACACCAATCAGGCGCTCGGCACCTTGTTCGAGACCGAACACCCGGTGGTGCGCGTCCATCCCGAGACGGGCGAGCGGGTGTTGCTGTCGGGCATCTTCATTCGCCGGCTGCTGGGCTTCACCGCGAAGCAATCGCAGGCGATCCTCTCGATCCTGCAGGAATATATCACCCGGCCGGAAAATTGCGTGCGCTGGCGCTGGTCACCCGGGGACGTCGCGGTCTGGGACAACCGCTCGACCCAGCACCGCTCGGTAGCGGACTTCGGCAACCAGCCGAGGCACCTGCGCCGCGCGACGATCCACGGCGATTTGCCGGTGGCGGTGGACGGAACCACAAGCCGAGCGATCCTGCCGGCGCCGGCATCCTGATCCGGGCCGGGCGGCAAGGCCAGTCAGGCGCCCCTGGCGCCCTGCCCGCTCAGCGATTCTTCCAGGTTGCCGCGCGCTTTTCGACGAAGGCCTTCATGCCTTCGTCCTTGTCCTCGGTGGCGGCGAGGATCTGCCACATGCGGCGTTCGAACAGCAGGCCCTGCTCCAGCACCGTCTCGAAGGCGGCGTTGACCATTTCCTTGTTCACCAGGGCTGCGACGCGCGGCATGGCGGCGATCTCGGCGGCAATCGCGACGACGGCATCGACGAAGCCTTCCGCCGGGAGGATGCGAGCGACGAGGCCGCTCTTTTCCGCTTCGTTGACGTCCATCATTCGGCCCGTCAGGCACAGGTCCATGGCCTTGGCCTTGCCGACCGCGCGAGTCAGGCGCTGGGTGCCGCCCATGCCGGGCGCGACGCCCAGCTTGATCTCGGGCTGGCCGAAACGGGCCTTTTCCGAAGCGACGATCATGTCGGCCATCATCGCCAGCTCGCAGCCACCGCCCAGGGCAAAGCCGTTCACCGCCGCGATCCAGGGCTTGCGCACTTTGTTGGCGATGTCGCTCTGCCAGCCGTCGAAGAAGGCCTGCAGGTAGAAGTCGGTCGCGTTCATCTGCGCCATCTCGGGGATGTCGGCCCCGGCGACGAAACTCTTCTCGCCCGCGCCGGTCAACACCGCGCAGCCCTGGCTGTCATCGGCCTCGTAGTCGGCGAAGGCCTGGATCAGTTCCTTGAGAACTGTGCTGGACAGGGCATTGAGCACCTGCGGGCGGTTGATGGTGATCAGCGTGACTGCGCCGCGCTTTTCGGTGAGGATCGTTTCGTAGCTCATAGCGGTTTCCACTCTTCATCCGCCGGCAATGGCGCAAAGATCGCGTCGATCATCGCATCGGTGACGCCTTCGGGCGTCGCCGGGTTCCACTTGGGCGCGTTGTCCTTGTCGACGATCACCGCGCGCACGCCTTCCGCAAAGTCGGGCAGAACGATGACGCGGCTGGCGATGCGCATTTCCATCGCCATGTTTTCGGCAAAGTCCTTGCAGGAAAGGCTGTCGTGCAGCTGGCGCAGCGCGACCTTGCAGGCCTGCGGGCTCTTGGTGCGCAGCGTCGCCAACTCCTTGGCCGCCCATTCGCCGTCGGCCTTTTCGAGGCTGGCGAGGATGTCTTCCAGCCGATCGGAGGCGAAGTGTTTGGCGATCAGGTGGGCATTGGCCTCGATCCGCGCTTCGGGCGGAGTGACGGACAGCGCCGAAAGCACCTGGCCAGGCTCATGCCCATTGGCGATGCGCTCCTTCGCCTCGGGCAGGGCCTCGCTGGGCAGATAATGCGTGGCAAGCCCGGTCCACAGCGCTTCGGCGCCATCGAGCCGCGCGCCGGTGAGCGCAAGGAACTGGCCCATGCGGCCCGGCAGCCGCGCCAGGAACCAGCCGCCGCCGACATCGGGGAACAGGCCGATGCCGGTTTCGGGCATGGCGAAGCGGGTGTTCTCGGTCGCGACGCGGAACCTGGCCGGCTGCGAGATGCCGACGCCGCCACCCATGGTGATCCCGTCCATGAAGGCAACGATCGGCTTGCCGAACTCGAACATCAGGTGGTTGAGCTGGTATTCCTCGTAGAAGAACTTGCGGCCCGACACCCCGTTGTCGGTCAGTGCGGAATTCCTGAGGAAGGCGACATCGCCGCCCGAGCAGAAGCCGCGCCCCTCGCTATGAT
The DNA here is from genome assembly GCA_041911195.1 of Novosphingobium sp. Classification (GTDB taxonomy): domain Bacteria; phylum Pseudomonadota; class Alphaproteobacteria; order Sphingomonadales; family Sphingomonadaceae; genus Novosphingobium. Next base: position 6,792 of record JAYRPK010000040.1, read on the forward strand.
CGACGATCACGGTGTGGACATCGGGCGTATCGTGCCAGACCAGCAGCGCCTGCTTCATCGCCTCGTCCATCGCCGCGGTCAGCGCGTGGATCGCCTTGGGACGGTTCAGCGTCAGGAAGCCGGCCACGCCTTCGCGGCGGACGATCAGTTCATCGGTATGGCTCACTTGAGCAGATCCCTCCCGATGATCATGCGCATAACTTCATTGGTCCCTTCGAGAATCCGGTGGACGCGCAGGTCGCGCCAGAAACGTTCGATGGGATAGTCCTTCAGGTAGCCGTAGCCACCGAACATCTGCAACGCCTTGTCGACGATATCGGAGCCGCTGTCGCTGGCGAGCTTCTTGGCCATGGCGGCAAAGCGCGTCTTGTCGGGCGCGCCTTCGGTCACCTTGGCGGCGGCGAGATAGAGCAGCGCGCGGGCGGCCTCGAGGTCGGTCGCCATGTCGGCGAGGGTGAACTGGGTGTTCTGGAACTGGGCGATGGACTGTCCAAACTGGCTGCGGTCCTTGACGTAAGCCACTGCTTCATCGAGGCAACGCTGCGCACCGCCGAGCGAGCAGGCGCCGATGTTGATCCGCCCGCCGTCGAGCCCGGCCATGGCGAACTTGAAGCCGTCGCCCTCGTTGCCGACACGGTTCGCCACCGGCACCCTGACATTGTCGAAGATCACCTGCGCGGTCGGCGAGGCGTTCCAGCCCAGCTTCTTTTCCGGTGCGCCGAATGAAAGCCCCGGCATGCCCTTCTCGACGATGACGCAGGAAATGCCCTTGGGGCCTTCCGCGCCGGTGCGGACCATCACCGCGTAGATATCGTGGACCCCGCCGCCCGAGATGAACTGCTTGGTGCCGTTGAGAACGTAATGGTCGCCCTCCAGCCGCGCCGTGGTCTTGAGCGCCGCCGCGTCGGAGCCCGAGCCGGGCTCGGTCAGGCAATAGCTGGCGATCTTGTCCATGCTGACAAGGTCGGGAAGATAACGCGCCTTCACGTCATCCGACGCGAAGGTGTCGATCATCCAGGCGACCATGTTGTGGATCGAGACATAGGCGCTGGTCGCCGGGCAGCCATAGCTCATGGCCTCCATGATCAGCGCCGCCTCCAGTCGGCCGAGCCCGATGCCACCGCTTTCCTCGGAGACATAGATCGCCCCGAAGCCCAGTTCGCCCGCCGCCTTCCAGACGTCGACGGGATAGTGGTGCTCCTCGTCCCACTTGGCGGCGTGGGGCGTGATGCGGTCGGCCGTGAACTTGCGCGCCATGTCCTGGATGGCGAGCTGGTCTTCGGTGAGGGAAAATTGTCCGCTCATCTCAATCAATCTCCCAGGCCCGGACCTTCGGGCCGCTGTTCTCTTGCTGGCTTGGTAGTGGGTGGACTCCTCAGAGCCCGACCCCCTCCAGCGCCTCGATGATGTCCTTGCCGAACAGTGCCTCGTCGCTCGGCAGTTCCTTGGTCTTGGCGAGCGGCTTGGAGACCCAGGTCTCGTTGATCAGGTCGCGCCAGGTGATGTTGTTGTTGGTCGCGTTGCCGCCCCAGCTTCCGCAGCCCAGCGAGAAGGTCTGGCGCATGCCGTTCCACAGGTTGCCCGAGTTGGAGGCGGCCTGCGGCTGGTTGACCATGACGCGGCTGGTGTAGGTGCTCATCGCCAGCTTCATGATGTTCTCGTCGCTGTTCGAATAGATGCCGCAGGAGTGGCCGCGGCCCTGGTAGCCTTGCACGCCGTTGGTGATCTCGATCGCATGGTCGATGTCGCGGGCGCGGTAGAGCGCCATGGTGACCGACATCTTCTCGCCCGAGAACGGATAGTCCGGGCCCCAGCCTTCCTGGGGCACGATGAAGAAGCGGGTGCCTTCGGGCACGCCGAAGCCGGCCATGCCGCCGATCTTCTCCGGCGGTTGCGCCACGACCTGGGCATTGATGATGCCATCCTTCCACAGCACCGCCTGCAGCTTGGCCTGCTCTTCCTCGTTGAGGACCATGCCGCCCTGGTGCTGCAGCTTGTGCAGCATCTCGTCATAGATGGCATCGAGCAGGACCACCGAGTTGTCGGACGAGCAGGAGGCCGCAAGGTCCAGCGTCTTGGAAATGCGGATCTTCTCGGCCGCGTCGTCAAGATCGGCGGTCTCGTCGACGGTGATCACCGCGTTCCCGACGCCGACGCCCAGCGCCGGAGTGCCCGAGCTGTAGGCCGCATGGACCATCGGGCCGCCGCCGGTCGCCAGCACGCGGTCGCACTGCTTCATCACTTCGTTGGTCTTTTCGACCGAAGGTGTCTCGATCGGGATGACGAGGTCGGCCGGTGCGCCGAGCCGCACCAGCGCCTCGCGCATCAGGTCGCAGATGATCTTGTTGGTGATCTTGGCGCGCGGGTGCGGGCAGATGATGATCGAGTTGCGGCCCTTGACCGCCGAAATCGCCTTGATGACGGGGGTCGCCTCGGGGTTGGTCGAGGGCGAAAGCGCGCCGATCACGCCGATGGGCTTGGCGATCTTGACCAGGTTGCGCTCCTTGTCTTCCTCGATCACCCCGACCGACTTGTCGTTGATGATGTCCATCAGCGTCGCGCGGGTCTTGCGGAAGATCTTGAGGTACTTGCCGTCGTAGTTGCCAAGCTGGGTCTCATCGACCGTGTGCTGGGCGATCTTCTCGGCCGTGGCTTCCCTGGCGACAGCCCAGACCATGCCGCGGATCAGGCGGTCGACCTGTTCCTGCGTGTAGTTCTCGATCTGCGCCTGCGCCGCGCGGCTGCGAGCGATGAGGCCGGCCACTTCCTGCGCTTCGGGGGTGTCGGCGATTGTCTGTACTACGGCCATGTGCGTTTCCCTTGGGTCCCTGGTCTGCCGCCAAATACAGCAGCGCGCACGAATGCGCCGCCCGGCGGACGTTTAATCGGTCGGTTAAGCCCTGCACCTTTTGCCTGAGGCAGGCAATATGATTCGCTGCCGCGCGCAGTTGCATATCGCGCAGGCAGAGCGTCATTTCGCGCAACAAGCAGTTGCCGCGCGGGCGCGCCTCGGCCATGACATGGCAAAACACCATGGGGAGTACCGTCGCGCGTGAGTGGCATCGAAATTGATCCGGCCGTGTTCCGGCAGGTCCTGGGGTCCTATCCCACCGGCGTCTGCGCCATCACCGCGCTGGGCCCGGACGGAGCGCCGGTGGGCATGGTCGTCGGCACCTTTACCTCGGTCAGCCTCGATCCGCCGCTGGTCGGCTTCCTGCCCGACAAGTCGAGTTCCACCTGGCCGCTGATCGAGGCGGCCGGGCGGTTCTGCGTCAACGTGCTGGGCAGCGACCAGATGCAGGTCTGCCGCCAGATAGCGGCAAAAGGCCCGGACAAGTTCGCGGGGCTGGAATATGCCGTGTCCGGCCATGGCCTGCCGGTGATCGCCGACTCCATCGCCACGATCGAATGCACCATCGAGGCCAAGCATGAGGCCGGCGACCACTGGTTCGTGCTGGGCAAGGTGCTCCATCTCGAAACCACGCGCGAGGACGATCCGATGCTGTTCCATCGCGGCCGGTATGGCGGCTTCGCGGTATTCGACTGACCTATTGACTCGCCGTCCATAGCCTGCTGAACGCGTGTTCAGCATTCATTGGGAGAACTCCATCATGACACGTTCGTTGGGCGGCAAGGTTGCCGTCATTACCGGCGCCGGCTCGGGCATGGGCCGCAGCATGGCGCTTCGCCTTGCCGAGGACAACGCCAAGATCGCCATCTGGGACGTCAACGGCGAAGGCGCCGAGGAGACCGCGAAAATGGTGCGTGACGCCGGCGGCACTGCCATTGCCATCAAGGCTGACTGTTCGGACCGCGCGCAGATCGATGCCGCCGCCGCGCAGACCCGTAAGGAACTGGGCCCGATCCTGATCCTGGTCAACAACGCCGGCATCGCACCCTTCGACAACTTCCTCGAAATCGACGAGGCAACGGTTCGCAAGGTGATGGAGATCAACTTCTTCGGCCCGTTCTATGTCACGCAGGTCTGCGTGCCCGACATGGTCGCGGCCAAGTGGGGCCGGATCATCAACATCACCTCCTCCTCGGTGCAGTCCGGTTCCGAGCTGCAGACGCACTACACCAGCTCCAAGGGCGCGCTGCTGGGCTTCACCAAGTGCCTGGCGCAGGCGCTGGGCCAGCACGGCATTACTGCCAACATGATCCCGCCGGGCTCGATCGACACCCCGATGCTGCGCGGCGCGCAGATCATGCAGCGCGAAGGCGCGGTCGAGGCCTATGGCGCGGCCCTGCCGGTCCGCCGTATCGGCACGGGCGAGGATATCGCCGCCGCCGCCGCTTTCCTCGCTTCGGAGGAAGCCGGCTACATGACCGGCCAGACCATCAGCGTGAACGGCGGCCGCTACATGGGTTCGGCCTGATTGGCCGAAGCCTGACAAGGGAAAAGGGGACAGTCCCCTTTTCCCTCCGTCGCTTTTTCCCTTCCGCTCATACTGAGCTTGTCGAAGGGCTCGGCCTTATCCCGTAATGGCGGGCGAGCGATGCGCTGTGTCAGCGCTGTCGGGACATTTGTTTCACGCCCAAAGCGCCAGCAGCGGCTGCAATGAAAGCTGCGAGGCCATGTGGCCCGCAACCCCCGCCAGCCAGCCGTGCCGCCAATAGAGCCATCCCCACAGCGTGCCCCCCGCGCCTTGCAGCAGGATCTCGCGCGCCACGCTCGGCCCCGACCAGTCGAGCGCGCCGAAATAGCCCCAGTTGCCCAGCGGATAAACCACCAGCGCCACCAGCAGGATCGCCGGCCACACTGCCCTGCCGTCGCGCCACTGCGTCCAGCGGGCAATGGCCCAGGCCATGCCGGTCAGCCCGATCAGCCGGAACCACATTTCCTCGAAAAGAGCCCCGCGCGCGAACAGGCCGATCCGGCCAAGCGTCGACCAGGAGCGCAGCATCTCGTGCTGCACCGTGGGAACGGCGCTGGCGAACAGCCAGGTATCGGCCACGGCCATCCACAGGCCGAACAGCAGCCCCGCCACACTGGCCAGCCCCAGCGAACGCGCGCCATGGCGCAAGGTCAGGGCGAAACCCAGTTCGCGCGGCCGCAGCAGGGTGCTGCTGCCAATCACCGGGTCATATCTCGACCTGGCTGCCGAGTTCGACCACCCGGTTGGTCGGCAGGCGGAAAAATTCCATGGCGCTGGCCGCGTTGCGCAGCATCCAGGCGAACAGCCGTTCACGCCAGATCGCCATGCCCGGCTTGGCCGATGCCAGCAGCGTCTGGCGCGAGAGGAAGAAGCTGGTCTTCATCATCTCGAACGGCTCGCCGCACATCTTGTAGCTCTTGAGCGCGGCGGGCACGTCGCTTTCCTCGAGGAAGCCGTAATTGATCGTCAGGCGGAAGAAGCCGTTGCCCATTTCCTTGCAGGTATATCGGTCCGCCTCGTCGACATAGGGCACGTCCTTGACTTCGACAGTGAGGATCACCACCCGCTCGTGCAGCACCTTGTTGTGCTTGATGTTGTGCAGCAGGGCGGAAGGCACCACCTTGTTGGTCGATGCCATGAAGATGGCGGTGCCGGGAACCCGCTGCGCCGAGCTGTGTGCGCTCTTGGCAAAGACTTCGATCGGGATCGTGCCCTCGGCCATGTTGGCCCGCATCAGCGTCCGCCCGCGCGACCAGGTGGTCAGCAGGGTGAAGATGGCCAGGCCCATCGCCAGCGGCACCCAGCCGCCATCGGGCACCTTGATCAGGTTGGCGCCAAGGTAGGCGAGATCGACCGTCAGGAACAGCGCGATCATCGGCGCGGCCTTCCATGCCGGCCACTTCCACAGGCTGAACAGCACCACCGAGAGCAGAATCGAGTCGATCGTCACCGCCCCGGTCACCGCGATGCCATAGGCCGCGGCAAGGTTGCTCGATGACTGGAAGAACAGCACCAGCAGGATCACCGCCACCATCAGTGCCCAGTTGATCACCGGGATGTAGATCTGCCCGGCGGTGGCGGCGCTGGTGTGCTTTATGCTCATCCGCGGCATGAAGCCCAGTTGGATCGCCATCTGGGTGAGGCTGAACGCACCCGAGATCACCGCCTGGCTGGCGATGATCGTGGCGAGCAGCGCCAGGATCACAACCGGTATGCGGACCATGTCGGGGATCATCAGGAAGAACGGATCCTTGATCAGCTCGGCTGCCTGCTCGGGCGGCACGCTCATCACCATGGCGCCCTGCCCCATGTAGTTGAGCAGCAGGCAGGGCAGCACGAAGCTGACCCAGCTGATCCCGATCGGCTTGCGTCCGAAATGGCCCATGTCGGCATAGAGCGCCTCGGCCCCGGTGATCGCGAGGACCACGGTGCCCATCGCGATGAAGGCGCGGAACCCGTCGATCAGAAAGAAATTGAACGCGTTGACCGGGTTGAGCATCTGCACCACGACGCTCGGCATCTTGACGATATGGAGCAGCCCCAGAACGGCCAGCGTCAGGAAATAGCCGATCATTACCGGCCCGAACAGCCTGCCGACCTTTTCCGTCCCGCGCGACTGGATCGCGAACAGCCCGACCAGGATGACCAGCGCGATCGGCACGATGAAGTCCCTGAAGCCGGTACTCACGTATTGCAGGCCCTCGGTCGCTGAGAGCACCGACATCGCCGGGGTAATCATCGAATCGCCATAGAACAGCGCAGTGGCGAAGACGCCAAGCAGCACCAGCGGCATGGTCCAGCTCGCGCCCTGGGTCTTGCGGCTGATCAGCGCCAGCAGGGCCAGGCTGCCGCCTTCGCCCTTGTTGTCGGCCTTCATGATGGTGAAGACGTATTTGAACGTCACCACGATCATCATCGACCAGAAAACCAGGCTGAGCACGCCCAGCACGTGCACCGGATTGGGGGTGATCGGGTGGTGCCCGGCAAAGGTTTCGCGGAAGGCGTAGAGCGGGCTGGTGCCGATATCGCCGAATACCACGCCGATCGCCCCGATGCCGAGCTTGAGCAGGCTGCCCTCGGCATGGTGATGCGAAGTCTGGACTGTGGGGGTAGCAGTTTCGCCGCTGGCCGGACCCTGGCCCGGAGCGGCATCCTGCTGTGCGGCTTCGCTCATGCTGGCGCCCTGTTCAATCCCGCCAAACCTGTGTCATCCGGATGAGTTCCCGGAGGCGAGGCGGCGGCGCTTAGCAGCATGGCGGGGCTAGTGCAATCATGCTCAGCGCCCCGCTTGCGCGGCCTGTTGCCGCGCGATCAGCGCATCGAGCCGCTCCAGCATTGCGGCCAGATTTTCGCGCCAGGGCGCGTCAGGCGGGCTCTGCGCGAGAAGCTGCGCCCAGACCGCCCGGGCCTGGGCGAACTGGCCCGACTGCGCCAGCGCGAGCCCCAGGAACCACGGCGGTCCCGGCGATTGCGGTGCGGCCTCTCCGGCGCGGCGATAGGCATAGAGCGCGGCGGGCGACAATGTGCCCTGGGCATGGGCGACCAGTGCATTGCCCAGCGCCAGCCAGGCCTCGCCATTGTCGGGATCCTTTTCCACCTCGCCGCGCAGGATGCCCGCCGCCCCGGCGAACTCGCCATTGCGGACATAGGCATCGGCAGCCAGCAGCAGGCTGTCGCCGGGCAGTCCCTGGCGGCCCGAAAGCGCCAGTCGCGTCTCGACCAGCGCGGCGGGATTTTCGTACACGGGCTCACCCATGGCCTCGCGCGGGGCCCCGGCCAGGCCGGGCCGTCCCTGCATGGCATAGCCCGCCAGCCCCGCCAGCAAGGCCGCGCCCAGCGCCAGCCAGCCCTCGCTCTTCCACGATGTCAGCCAGGCGATCGCGGCAAAGGCGACAAGCGCCATGGCGGCGGCGATAATCCAGCCCATCAGCCTGCCCTCCCGCCAAACCGGCGCCGCAGCAGCAATGCCGCAAGCGCCAGCAGCGCCAAAGGCAGGGCGAACAGCGGCCAGGTCGCGGCAGTCACGCGTGGCGCATAGGAAATGTAGTCGCCATATCGCTCGATCAGCCAGGCCCGGATCGCTTCGGGCTCCTCGCCCGCGGCGATGCGCTGGCGCACCTGGTTGCGCATGTCCCCGGCCATCGGCGCGTCGGAATCGGCGATCGACTGGCCCTGGCAGGTGAGGCAGCGCAGCGTATCCATCAGCGCCTTGGCCTTGGCCTCCTTGGCCGGGTCGTCGAGCTGTCGGTAGGCATAGGGGGCGGGAGGGAGGGAGTCCTGGGCGGCAAGGGGAGTGGCGAAAGCCAGCATCCCCAAAAGGGCGATGTTCAACAGACTCCCCTCCCGCTTGCGGGAGGGGGTGGGGGAGGGCGTGTTATGGAGAGGTCGTGCAACAGGCCCTCCCCTAACCCCTCCCGCAAGCGGGAGGGGAACTTGCCGTGCCTTCGGCCACGCCATCACTCGGCCTCCCGCAGCTTTTCGAGCAGCATCGGCACATGCTCGGGCCGGATATCCCCGATGTGCTGATAGCGGATCACGCCCTTGCCATCGATCACGAAGCTTTCCGGCACGCCCGAGGAGCCGATGGCCAATTGCACCGCGCTGACATCGTCCGCGCCGATCCTGGCATAGGGATTGCCGTTGCGCGCCAGGAAGGCGGCGACATCATCCGGGCGGTCGCGGATGGCGACGCCGTTGATCTCCACGCCTTGCCGCGCGAGGGCCGAAAGCTGCGGCGCTTCGACCGCGCAGGGCACGCACCAGCTGGCGAAAACATTGAGCAGCCGAGGCTTGCCGCCGGTAAAATCGGCACTGGCCAGACCGGGGCGATCCGGAATGGCCGCCTTGAGCGAGAACTGCGGCAATGGCTTGCCGACCATGGCGCTGGCCACTTCGCGCGGCGCCGGGCGGAACAGCCCCACGAGCACCAGCGCGACGAAACCCGCGAACAGCGCCAGAGGCAGCCAAAGCGCCCAGCGAAAGCCCGGTTTGCCCATGCTCGCGGAGTCGCTCATCGTCCCTGCCTCATCCGCCGGTAGGCAATCTTGTCGCGCGCGAAGAGGCGGCGCAGGTCGCTCGCCAGCCGGCCGGCCAGCGCCAGCAGGCCGCCCAACGCGACGAGAATGCCACCCAGCCAGATCAGCGGCGCCAGGGGCTTCCACCACAGCCGGAGCTGCCAGCGCCCGTCATCGGTCTCTTCACCCAGCACCGCGTAGAGCTGGCCGTTCCAGCGCGTCAGCAGGGCGCTTTCGGTGGTCGCCTGCGACGGCGTCCAGAACATGCGCGCCTGGGGATGAACTGTCCTCACCGCCCCATTGCCATAGCGCGCCTCCATGGTGGCTTCCATCGCCGTCCAGTTGGGGCCGACGACCGGCTCGACCGCCTTCAGCCGGATCCGCCAGGGGCCGGTCGCGACCGTATCGCCCACTTTTGCCGCGACCAGACGTTCGACGGTAAATGCGCTCTCGCTGGCCATGCCGAGCAGGGCGACGGCAATGCCCAGGTGCGCGACGACCATGCCCCAGGTGGCCAGTGGCGTGCGCATGAGAGCGCGCCCGCGCAGCGGCAGCACCGATGCCACGGCCAGGGCCGGGGCCAGCACCATTCCGATAGCCGGTAGCACTCCGATCCTTGCGGTAAAGGCAAGCCCGATCGCCATGGCCAGCGCCAGCAGCACGGGCACGACCAGGCTCAACCGCACCCGCTTCACCGAATCGCGCCGCCAGCGAAGTAACGGTCCTACCGCCATGACCAGCAGCATCGGCACCGCGAAGATCGCGCCGACGGGATTGAAATAGGGCGGGCCGACCGAAACCTTCACGTCCATCGCCTCGGTCACCAGCGGATAGAGCGTGCCGACCAGCACGATGCCCAGGATCGACGCCAGCATGACATTGTTCACTACCAGCGCGCCCTCGCGGCTGACCATGGCGAAGCGCTGGCCTTCGGTGACGCTGGAAGCGCGCAAGGCGAAAAGCAGCAGCGCGCCGCCGATATAGATCGCCAGCAGCACCAGGATGAAGGTGCCGCGTTCGGGATCGACGGCGAAGGCATGGACAGAGGTGAGGATGCCCGAGCGCACCAGGAAGGTGCCGACCATTGACATCGAGAAGGCCACCACGCCCAGCATCACTGTCCAGGCACGCAAGGCATTGCGCGAGGCCAGCACCGAGACCGAATGCAGCAGCGCCGTCGCCGCCAGCCAGGGCATCAGCGAGGCATTCTCGACCGGGTCCCAGAACCACCAGCCGCCCCAGCCCAGCTCGTAATAGGCCCAATAGCTCCCGGCGGTGATGCCAAGAGTCAGGAAGATCCACGCGCCCAGCACCCAGGGCCGCATGGCGCGGGCGAAGGCCGGCCCCACTTCGCGCGTCACCAGCGCGCCGACGGCGAAACTGAAGGCGACCGACAGGCCGACATAGCCGAGGTAAAGCGTCGGCGGGTGAAAGGCGAGGCCCAGGTCCTGCAACAGCGGATTGAGCCCCTGCCCGTCGGCCGGAGCCGGATCGAGCCGGGCGAAGGGGTTGGAGGCGATCAGCAGGAAGGCATAGAAGCCAAGGCTGACGAAGGCCTGCCCGGCGAGCGTCGCCAGCATGGTCCTTTCAGGCAGGCGCCGCTCCAGCCAGGCGAGGAAGGCGCCGGCCATGCCCATCACCGTCACCCACAGCAGCATCGAGCCTTCGTGGTTGCCCCAGGTCCCGGCAAGCTTGAAGATGAAGGGCTTGGCCGAATGCGAGTTTTCGGCGACCAGCTTGACCGACATGTCGCTGTTGCAGAACAGCAGCGTCAGCGCCGCGAAAGCCACGAGCGCCATTACGCCCTGGACCATGGCGACCGGCCGGACCAGGCCGCCCAGCTCCTTGCCACGCCCGGTCAGCGCGAGCACGCCCGAGGCCAGCTGCAACAGCGCCAGCGCCGCCGCCAGCCACAGCGCGGCAAGGCCGAATTCGGCGGTCACTTGGTTTCCGCCACGACCTGCTTGGCCTGATCGCCGGTCATGTCCTTCATCTCTCGCGGGACATAATTCTCGTCATGCTTGGCAAGGAGATTGTCGGCGACGAAAGTGCCGTCCGCCCCCAGCTTGCCCTCGGCAACGACGCCCGAGCCCTCGACGAACAGGTCGGGCACAATGCCCTTGAAGCGCACCGGCACCCGCTCCTTGCCGTCGCCGACGACGAATGCGATGGTCACGCCATCTGCCTCGCGCCGGATCGAGCCGCGCTCTACCATGCCGCCAAGCCGCACCGCGCGATCGGGCGCGGGCTTTTCGCGGACCATGTCGGCCGGAACGTAGAAATAGCTCGCCTGGTTGCGCAGCGCCCAGGCCGCCAGCAGGCCGGCAATCACCAGCGCGGCAAGCGCGGCGAGGACGAGCACGAGGCGCTGGTGCTTGGGCTTCATGACTGCGCTCATTGTTCGCGGCTCCGGTCGCGGCGGCGCTCGGCGCGACGCATGGCGAGCCACGACCAGACCACCAGGCCAAGAGTCGCGCCAAGCCCCACTGCATAGGCGGCTATCACGAAATTCCACTGGTTCAGCGCTTCGCGGGCGATCGATGCGGGGTCGTTCATCTGCGCGGGGCTTTGCCACTCGGGGCGGGCAAGGGCAAGCGCGCCCTGCCGCAATTTCGGGAAAATGGGGCGACCGATGGGATCCGAACCCACGACCTCCGGTACCACAAACCGGCGCTCTAACCAACTGAGCTACGATCGCCACATGCGCGCGCGGGGCCATGCCCGGCGCGGGAGCGCGCATTTGCACAGCAAGGGCCATTTTGGAAGCGAAATATGAGCTGGGGAGGTTTCCATTGTGCGCCGCCCTGCCTAGGCTCGATCCATGACCAGTCCCGGCAATACATCGGCGAGCCATTTCACCGCCTTCCCCGGCATGCAACGGGTGCCGACGGACAGGCTCGAACTGTTCATGCTGCGCCGTTTCCTCGCGCCGGTGGAATGCCAGGGGCTGATCGACCTGATCGATCTCAACCGCCGCCCCTCGACCCTGGCCGACCCCAACGGCGATGACTATTTCCGCACCAGCGAAACCTGCGACCTCGATCACAGCCATCCGCTGGTCATGGCGCTCGACGCCAAGCTGGCCTGGATATCGGGCATTTCCGCGGAGCACGGCGAACCGTTGCAGGGCCAGCGTTATGAAATAGGCCAGGAATTCAAGGCCCATACCGACTATTTCGAGCCCGACGGCGCCGATTACGACCGCTTCTGCTCGGTCTCCGGCCAGCGCACCTGGACGTTCATGATGTATCTCAACGATTGCCCGGCGGGCGGCGGCACCCGGTTTCAGCAGATCGACAAGATCGTCCAGCCCGAACAGGGCAAGCTGCTCGCCTGGAACAACCGGCTGCCCGATGGCGGAATCAATCCCGCGACGATGCACCATGCCATGCCGGTGCGCAAAGGGCTGAAATACGTGATCACCCGCTGGTACCGCGAGCGGCCCTGGGGCTGGTAATTGATCGAGTAAGACGGGGTTAAGCCTTCCCCGTCACAGTCGATTAAGGCTTTCCGCAATAAATCTGTTTACCGCAAGCTACGCCACAGGGGACAGTTATGAACGCGCTAGCAGGCCGCTTCGACGAAGCGCAGGATCTTGCCGCGATCGATCGCCGCCGCTCTGCACGCCGCTCGGTCTGGGCGCAGGCGACGATCATGTCCTCGCGCGGCCTCAGCGCCGACGCCGAGCTGTCCGACCTGTCCACCCACGGCCTGCGCGTCGCCAGCGAAGCGGCCTGGCTGCGCGTCGGCCAGTTCGTCTCGATCATCCTGGAAGAGGACCAGCCGGTACAGGCGATCGTGCGCTGGATGCGCGATGGCGAGGCCGGCATGGAGTTCCTGCGCCCGGTCCCCGCCGACCGCAAGGCATGGCATTCGCTGATGGATTGAGGCTTGGCCCGGCTATGCGGCCGGAGACCCGAATTCTGCCAACCCCGTCCAAGTCGCCATTCTGAACTCGTTTGGCAGTCAAACTTGTTCGCTGAATGCACGACAGCCCGCCCCACATGGGACGGGCCATCCATTGCAGCAATCGGACCGGATCAACCCTTCTTGAGGGTAAGCCCGCCGAACCGCTTGTTGAACTGGGCAACCCGGCCGCCCTGATCGAGCTGGCGCGATCCGCCGGTCCAGGCGGGGTGCGACGTGGGATCGATTTCCAGCACCAGCGTGTCGCCTTCCTTGCCCCAGGTGGAGCGGGTCTCGAACAGGGTGCCGTCGGTCATCTGCACCTTGATGGTGTGATAATCGGGATGGCCTTCGGTCTTCATGATCTTGGTCTTTCGCTATGGGCCGGTTCCGACCGGCCCCGAATGGAAGGCGGGCGCATAGCGGCGGCGGCGTGGAAAGGCAAGTCAAACTCCCCTTCGGTAGTGGGTCAGTTTGAAATCCGGGGGTGAAACTAGCCGCCCGGCATGGCAAATTGAACGCAAATAACAAAAACTGCCTAGCGCAGCCTCAAAATATGTTCTCAATGGGTGGCCTCAACGATTCGGAGGCTTCCATGGCAACCTATCGCGAAATTCAAGACCGCGTAAAAATCACGCATGGCTTTGTCCCAAAGACGTGCTGGATCGCTCACGTGAAATCAGGCCACGGCCTGACCGGTTCACAAGCGCCTAATCGCATCCATCCTCTTCGCCGGGAGCATCCATGCCCGCCAGCAAAGCGCGCCGCGATTGAAACTGCGCTTTCTCATTTCAGAATGGTCTGATTTCAAACTGACCCACTACCTTCCCTCCCGCAAGCGGGAGGGGAACTACGCCGGCGGGTCCGCCACCATTGCGGTGAAGTTGACCTCGCAGGTCACCTTGCCCTCGACCGAGGCCTTGCCCCAGAACTTGCAGACCCGCGCGCGCTTCTGCACGAAGCCCACTTCCAGGTTCAGCAGCACGCCGGGCTCCACCGGCGAGCGAAACTTGGCCTCGTCGATCGACATGAAATAGACGAGCTTGCCCGAGCCGGCCAGTTCGAGCGTCTCGATCGCCAGGATCGCCGCGGCCTGGGCCAGCGCCTCGATCTGCAGCACGCCGGGCATGATCGGCCTGCCGGGGAAATGCCCCTGGAAGAACTGCTCGTTGAAGCTGACGGCCTTCACCGCGTGGATCTGCTCGCCGATCTCCAGCGACAGCACCCGGTCCACCAGCAGCAGCGGATAGCGGTGCGGCAGGGCCGCGAGGATCTTGGTGATGTCGTATGCGGGCGCAGGTGCGTCACTCATATCCGTTCCCCCCCTGCCTCTCCCTGGGGAGAGGTAGCGCAGCTTGCCGATCCTGAGCTTGTCGAAGGGGCGGCTAGCGAAGCTGGGTGAGGGAGCAACCTCACCAACTCCGGCTAGCCGCTTGCAGCGGCAAGCCTCCGTATCCTCTCCCGCCGGGGAGAGGAAAAGACGTCAGCGTCCGTC
>JAYRPK010000041.1:0-1932 GCA_041911195.1 Novosphingobium sp.
CCGGCTGGGCTATGATCACCTCGTCTGCTCCGAGCATGTCGGCATCCCGCCGGAGGTCGAGGCGGTGCGCGGCGGGCGCTATTACGATCCGCTTTCCACCCTTGGCTTCCTTGCTGCGCGCACCAGCCGCATCCGGCTGACAACCTATGTGCTGGTGCTGGGCTATTCGCACCCGCTGGAGATCTGCAAACGCTATGGCACGCTCGACCGGCTGAGCGGCGGGCGCGTGGTGCTGGGGCTGGGGGTCGGTTCATTGAAGCCCGAGTTCGACCTGCTGGGGCTGGGCGGCGCGGAGTTCGCCGAACGCGGCGAGCGGGGAGACGACGCGCTGCGCGCGATCCGCGCCAGCTTTGGCCGGCGACTGCCCGAATACCACGGGGCCCATTACGACTATTCCGGCTTCATCATCGACCCCTGCGGCATTCAGCAGGAGGTGCCGTTCTGGATCGGCGGGCGCAGCCGCCGCTCGCTGCGCCGGGCGGTGGAGCTGGGCGAGGGGTGGATGCCCTTCGGGCTCGGGCACGAGGAGCTCAAGGCGACGATCGCCTGGGCGAAGGAACTGCCGGCCTGGCAGGCGCGCGCCAGGCCTGTCGACTTGGTGCTGCGCAACGAACGGCGCGTCGATCCCATGGCCGAGCCGGGCGAGGCGGCGGACTTGATCGGCGGCCTCTTCGCCATGGGGGCCAGCTATTATTCGGCCGATCTCAAGGCCAGCTCGCGCCAGCACTACATCGAACAGCTAGAGGCGCTGGCTTTGCTGAAGGTCTAGGGGGCGGGCGCGGGAGCGGGCGTCGCCGCCTGTTGCTTCGCCCTGGCCGCATCGATCGCGGCGCGTGCGGCCGGCGTGGCCTTGTCTACCGCGCGCTTGGCGCATTCCGGATCGGGGCGCAGCGGATAGAGCGCGTCGAGATAGGAACAGGCCTGCCGGGCGCTGATGCGGATACGGTCATACAATCGCTCGGCCCCCTTGGGGTCGGCAATGTCGAGATCGTAATACATCACCGGAACGCGCACGGTGGCGAACACTTCGGGCTCACCCGCGAAGCGATTGGCGCGCCGGGGCTTGGGCAGGGCGCGCGGCGCCTCGACGACGATGTCGGAAGTGGCCGGACTGGCGCCCTGGCCGACCGGCTCGGCCGCGGCCGGCATGGCAAGCGCCGCTCCCGCGAGAATGGCGGCGGAAAGACTGGGGCGGAACCGGGCAAGGGGCATGGTGGTCGATCCTCTGAACTACGCCCTTCCTGAGGGCCTGGACATGGCCTGTCATTGATCGCGGGCAAAGGTCAATGGGCAAGATGGCGCCATCGCCGGCCAGACCGGCTTGCGGTGAAAACGAATCAGGGGCAGTCTGGCCGCTGGAATCGAAGGGGAAATCATATGCACCGGATGAAGTGGCTGGCAGTTCTGGCGTCGATCGGCCTTGCAGGCTGTGGCCTGGCCAAGGACGAGCACGGCTATCCCGAAGTGGTAAAGAGCAATTTCATCACGGCATGCACCAAGGCGGGTTCCACCGCGCAGCTGTGCAATTGCGCGCTGGGCAAGTTCGAAACGCGGGTTTCCTATGAAACCTTCCGCGAGCAGGATGCCAATGCCACGGCCGGCAAGCCGCTGAGCCCGGAATTCGAAAAGCTGTCTGGCGACATCCTGCGCGAATGCGCCACCGCCAAATAGCGGACACCGATCGAACCGGCGCGGGCCGGGCCTGACGGGGAGAGGAACATGACCGAAGCATTTTCCGCCACGCGCCGCGGGGCGATCGCCCTGCTCGCCGCATCCGCCGCCAGCCCGGCGCTCGCCGCGCGCAGGGCCCGCCGCGTGGCAGCCATGCCCTGGCTCTATTCGCTCGACCAGTTGCGCTGCGAGCAGTTCGTGCTGGCGATCGAGCGCGATCCGGCGGTGAAGGCGATCCAGGCAAGGGTGCGTAAGGACCTC